>NZ_JBANAZ010000140.1:0-6507 GCF_059803455.1 Bradyrhizobium sp. UFLA05-108
ATCGAGCTCATCAAGGTTTACAAAGAGAACCCTGAACTGCTCAGGCGGTGACCCTGCGGCCTACGCCGAATGGATACGCAGAGACATCGCGCATCGGCTGAGCGCCGATCCCAGTGCCGCGAACGATCACGGTCCCAAAGTTAAGGATACGACCGAGCACGCTTTGCTTCACGTCGAGACCTTCGATGCGGTTGAAATTGATTTCGATTGTATTCCGTCCGATCATGCCGCGCTTGAAAACGATGCGGCGACTAGTCACTGCAATTTCCGTGGTGGTCCAATCGATCAGCGCCCTAACAAGAGATACTAAGCCGAAGAGGCCCAGGATAAAGAACACAAGCGTGGCTAAAGGGGTCGCGCCGACCTTGTTGGGGTTCATTTCGCTTGCGGCAAAGCCGGAGATCAGTAGTGCGATGAGTGGAGCAGCGAGTACGATCCAGTGCAAGCCCGTCTCGTATACGACTTCTTCGTGCGGTCCGAGCACGCGATCAATGTATTTCATGTGACCCCCAGCGCCTTACATTTCATCTAGAAGCCGCTGTTTTCCGATAAGTGTCAACCATCGCGGGAGTGATGTCACTCGGATAGCAGAGCGGCGCCGCTCCGCCCGGCCGCGAGTAGGCGCTTCTCGCTCCGCATGATCTGCCATTTCGCATCAGATCATCCGGACAGGCGCAGGGCTTCCCACTTGCGTGATATTGATCGCGACTGGCTTGTATGAGGATCGCGGCGATTGCCGCTGCCGTCAGAACCGCCTGCGCCTTTTTCTTGACCTCAGGAGGTGGAGGCTCGGCCGCTTTCGTATTGGATGTTGATGAAGGTGCGGGGACTGCGGGTGGTTTAGTCGCCGGAGGCTCCAGCACTGGATCAACTAGTGCGATGGGCCTTGTAGCGCTGGGTGCGGCTATGACGGCGAGCGGCTTCGGCTCACTCGATGGCGCCTCACGTCGGCCCATCGAGTAGGCTACCAAAGCCGTGATGCCTAGAAGTAGGACGACAGATCCGCCCCGCATTGGCTCCCTTAGCTTAGTCAGTATCGCGGCGTGCGCGTTCCAAACGTTCCATTGTTCGGATTATAGTTGCCGGACGTGCCGTAGTTGTCCCGCTGAGAGCTGTTCGGATTTGTCGCCGTATACGGTTGCACGTATGTGCCATTGCTGCGGGTATAGCCGGATACGCTATGGCTTTGAGGGTTTGATCCCGTCCCATAGTTCTGCGCACACGCGGCTGTGGCAATCGTTGTGAGAACACCTGCCAAGATCATCGCTTTCATTCTTATTCTCCCCTGTTGAAAATGAAATTCTTGTTGGGACCATTAGGCTCCGGCTGGTCCCTGAGCGATATCGACAACGTGTCGGTCCGCGCCAACCATTATGACAATAGTGTACGTCTTTGGTCCTCCGCCCTCGGCGGCAACAGGTGGGGCAAGATGTAACTGACCACCCTACCACTCGCCGGGCATCAACGTGTTGTCCTTGATCACGGACTGTTCAAGCACCGCCATGTTGCGCTGACCGGTCTCCACCGTAGCAGCGACCATGGCTTCGTTCTGTGCCGAGGCATTGCCTTGCGCGATGGCAGCCGCGGTCGGACTGTAGAATGTGCCTGTGCGGCCGCCAGGAGTTGTGTAGTGACCGTAACCGGCCTGAGAAGCGCTGTACGCATTCCCGGCCGCGGCCAGACCTGTGAGGACCGCCGCTGCCACTTGTCGGTTTTTTTCCTCCTGGACTAGCATTTCATAGGTGACGACCTGCATGCCGTAGTCAGAGCCAGCGACGTGCTGCGTCGCCTCGACTTGGGCGACACGGAAGTCAGTTGGTGCTTTGCTCAGGTTGTTAATTGCGACGACGAAGACAGGGCGTCCGTTCGCATGGACTTGCCGCGAAGCTGGACGGACCAGAACAAGCGAACTCTTTTGGCGAGACACAAGGGCAGCTTGCCCATCTCGCATTAGTGCCTGCTGTTGTGGATTGGATGGCCGAAACTGTACCGTCTCGGCATTTGTTACACAGCCGCCCAACGTGACGCACAGCGCCACGATGCCCCAATTGCGCATCGCGTCCTCCCAGCCCTCCCGGGATAAAACCGCAACCAGCGAGCGAGATCAATAGAAACCACCTGCAGATCAGCGCTAGACCTTAGTTGTGCGCAGGCAAATGAGTTCCTAGGAGGCAACCCGCCACGTTAGGGACCAGAAACGCCGCAGGACAGGCGCCAAGGTCGAGGGCAGAAGGAGCTGGGCCGAGCGCAAGCTCGAGATGGTCCAAGCGGCGAAGCGCCTTCAGAAGCCAATCTTTCCCTGCGCGAGATCGCGGGCGAGCTTGCAAGCTTGGGTCAAGTTAACGCGGTTGCTAAGCTTTGCCACCCCTCCCCAAGGAGGTTGGCCCCCGATTCGCGCTCGCTGAGGGGAATTAGCTACAAACTGGCGGCTTTCGATTTGTTTGACAATCAACCGACCAGGCGCGAAGCTTGCCCTCATAAAACGATTGGACGCATTGATCTATCTTAGTTGCCGCCACGATTAGATTTTTTCATTCATACTGGAGGCCCCGTGACCGACGAGAGACTCGCCCGTCTGCGCGCCCACGATAAGAACATCAGCCGATATCGACGGCTGCTTAAAACCAATCTGTCAGATCTTGAGCGCCAATTTTTGGAACAGCGCCTGTGCGAGGAAAAGTCGGCCGTCGAGAGCCTGGCCCATCGCGGGCCCCAGAATTAACCTGCCCCGTCAAGCTTAATTCCGAAATCGAAGTGTGCGCGTCAGTGCGGCCGGCTAGGCTGTCACATGAGGAAACGCAATTTAAGAACGCAATCCAGACTGCAAATTACGAACGCCGAGCTCGCGGCCAAATATGCCGAGATCCTCTCTCTGCGAGAGCGTCTCAAGAGCGCGCTCGCGAAGCGCAAAAAGCGGAAGCGGCTACACTCTTGAACGGTGGAGACGTACGAACGGACTGGGGCTGGAGGCGGCCTTTCGATGAATCGATCGCGTTGCCAGACGGGAGAAAGCTGGTCACGCTGCTCGACGCTGGCGAACACATCGCGGCGTTACCCAAGGCCGTGCACGATGCGCCGGAATGGGCGGCCGCTATGGAAGCGTTGCTGCTTGTCGTCGAGCGTGGCGGGCCGACAATGTTCGCCCGGATCGGCATCATGCGGGCCGTGAACCGGGACAAGCCAAACCCAGATCTTCAGCCGAAATGCAAGCCAGCCAAGAAATACAGGGTTCTCAGATGAACCGCATCGGCCGCCGCACCATCTACGCCATGCTGGTTATCGTTGTGCTCTTGATCGTCTGGCAGTTTTTTGCATCGTTTCTGAAATAGACGCTGCCCAGCGTGAACCGCGGCTCACTGCCGAACGGGCCTTCGCCAACCCCAACCCCGAAGCCGCCGCCCGCAAGCTCGTCGAGCTCGGGGGCGGCATCGCTGGAACTCTCATCACTCCCCTTCGTTAGGAAGACGAGAGTCGCGCAAAACGGAGGAAGATGGTGATTATTCGTGCTGCACTACTGGCGCTGGCTATCCTAGGACCGATTTCGGCCGCAAGCGCTGAAGACGCCTCAGTCCAACAAATCCAATTTCGCGGTCGTCCGGATGGTGCATGTCCGCGCGGCTACGATTTCAACTTTTCGAACGGGCGTTGCTACCGGAACGACTACCATGCGCCGGGCGCTTACAATCGGTCGGAACCCGACTATGGCTACTACCGACATCGCAGATATGGCGATCAAAGGTATGGGTACGCACCAGGGTTTTATGATCGCTAGGGATTGAACGCCACGATTCCCGTTCGTACGGCGTCACGTCGGCCGGCGGCCCCAACCTGGGGGCGACCTATGGAACCGAATACAAGACTTCCCGGTATCCAAGCCGGCCGCGCCGTCGCTGCGTTGGCGGTTTTTTATTTCCACTCGCCCATCTGCCTCACCTACTTTGACCAGCAGCCGCTGCACACGATCTCATGGCTCGCCGCCAATGGCGCGGAAGGCGTTGAACTCTTCTTCTGCATTAGCGGTTTCATCGTCTGCTATATTGCAGAGCGATCGGATTTCGCTCCTGGCGGCTTCTTATTGAAGCGCTTATTCCGCATCTATCCACTCAATGTGCTGGTTACGGCCATCATGATGTGGATTGTGCTGAAGTGGGGGATTCCAATTGCCGATCCCTTCAATCTACGCGATGCGACCGACTCTATTTTGATAATTCCTCAACGCAAGCCGATCAACTCCGTTGGTTGGACGCTTGAGTTTGAGATCATGTTTTATTTCTTGTCGGCGATCCTAATCCCGATCGGTGGCCGACGCTTGTTACTGCTTTACTGCGTTGTTTCCGGTTTTGCCGGATGGTTATTGGAGCCCAGCGTTTCAGTGATAGCCCGCTTGGTAAACACTCACTATCTTGATTTTGGTTCAGGGATTCTTGCTTATTTCGCTTTCGAGAAGCTTCTGAATTTGTCCAAGGATATCCGGCCTTGGCTTCTATCGTTCCTTTGCATCGCCGCCGGTGTTTTGTTTTTCAACTACGGCCCGGCGCTAACACCTTTCTATCTTCAGGTTTCTTGCCTGATGGCAGTCGCCGGTCTGGCTATTCTGCCATGGGCACCCGCGTGGATCGTCAAATTGGGTGACATCTCTTACGGGATATATCTTATCCACTGGCCGGTTCTCGGCCTGATGGGCTCAGCCGCGTTCCGGTTACTTCCGAATCCTGAACTAGGCGAGCTATGGAGATGGCAGACTTTTCTCGGTGTCTGCCTCCTCGCTCAACTGTCATGGACTTATCTTGAACGGCCCATCAATCGATGGGCGCACCGCAAACGGGCAGCATCACATAGTCGACCATCCCACGACATTGCCCGTGGTCAGGGTACCGCCATTGTTCAGTGAATTGGTGCATCCGTTTGGCTGGATCGCGCCAACAACAATCAATCCAACGAGCTGCCAGGGCCCTGCAGTGACACCCGGGCTTTACGACATCTGTTGTAAGAACAGCCCCCCGGTGTTGAGAACCACCATCACGCCACCCACTCAATACACCCTTAGTTGAGGAGATGAACCGCGAGGCTTGGGACCGCCTGTTCGACGATCCGATCAAGGTGGACAGCCGCAAGTTCATCACGCTGCGTGATGCAGGCGAGTACATCGCCGAACTGCCCAAGGCCGTGCACGATGCCCCGGAGTGGCAAGCCGCAATGGAAGCGCTGATCCTGGTGGCCGAGAATGGCGGCCCGACCATGCTCGCCCGTATCGGCATCATGCGAGCACTTAACCGCAGCAGGCCAAACCTGAAGGTCAAGCCGCGACGCAAGCCTGCGAAGAAATACAGGGTTGTCCAATGATCGAAGCGAGATCCGGGAAATGGAGGCAAATCCAAACCGGATCTCGCCGCCGCCGATACCCTGGGAGGAATCGACAACGATGAAGGACTTGCACGGCAGGCTGACACCAGCCTGACGAGGCCCGCCATTGAGATAGGTCAAAATGCCTCAGGGCCCGCCAGCATGAATCGGCCGCGGGATGAGCAGGGACCGAAACCCCGCGCCACTCAATGCTTCGGATCAAACCGAGCTATCCGGCGCGGCCCCTCCCAAAGCTCCACGGGACGGCTCTCAACTAGCTGCTGAGCCCGCTGCCTTGCATCTTCTTAGGTGGCACAGGACGATAGTCTGGACAATGTTGCCCTCGAATGTCAGGACGAATATTCGATACTCTTTGGCCGACTTACCATCTTTTCCCGGAGGGATGTCAGTTCAGCTTCCCGCGAAGCTTCCTGATGATCTCTCGCAGATCCTCCAGATACTCCTCGATGATACGTCGAGCCTCCTCAGTGCGCGAAGGCTTCGGCGCATCCTTATCGCTGTAGGGGTTGTCAGACGGTCTCATCAGGCAAATCTTTGCCAGCCCCCGTGCGGACCTTTGAGATAGATCAAAATCCCCAGAGGGGACCACTGAGAGAATCTTACTTTGCCGTTCTTCTCGGTATATTAGGCGCCGCGTTGCGCACCATCGATTGCGAGGAATAGCCGATGAAATCCCCGGTCGTGAAACGATCTATCGTCGTCGCCAGCCACAAGACCAGCGTCAGCCTGGAGGAGGCCTTCTGGACCGCCATGAAGGAGATTTCCAGCCTGCGTAACATGACGCTGTCGGAGCTGGTTGGTGACATCGACCGCAACCGCCAGCAAGGCAACCTATCGTCCGCGATACGCCTGTTCGTGCTCGATTACTTCAAGAGCCGCGTTGCGGCGCCCCAGCTTCAGCAGAAAGTGCTGGCCCCGCAGCCATCCAGCAGTAGGGCGTGAGGCATTGAAGGGGGAAACCAGCGCCTCTTGGTGGTCTAGGAACACTGAAGGCTTGCCAGCGTTGGACCGCGCTGGAGACGTTGCTGTGATCCGCTACTTTTTCGACATCAGGGACGGAGCCGAACTTTACCCGGACGAAGAAGGTCTAGAACTGACGAATGAAAGGGCCGCTGAGCTGGAGGCCGCAAATACGTTGGCTGC
>NZ_JBANAZ010000141.1:0-6315 GCF_059803455.1 Bradyrhizobium sp. UFLA05-108
ATCGCAGCAGCAACGCCTCAATCACATCTTGGGCGATATCCAGCCGCATGTCGTACGGAAATTTCCAGCCGACCAGCGAAAGTATCCATTCGTAGTCGCCAGGTCTCAGCTCGAACGGGGGAATTTCTGGTCGCGGCTCGGTGAGGCTGAAAAAAGCCGCGTTCGCTGGCACGATCTGGAAGCGCATTAACTGCCTCCTCGAAAGAGGATTACGAGCGTTCGCGATGATGATACGATCCAACTCCGGATTGGCGATGCGCCGGTGCTTAAGAGTTAGGAAACTGCATATCTTGGGGCGTTGAAGCGTCCCTCGTGTAATCGCTTCGATGATGATACCGGCCTTTGCCGCCTTGATCACCTCTTGCTCTTGTTGAGGCGTCATTTCGGGGCCCCACGTTCCGCGCAATCGATGGCAAGCCTTGCAGTACCGATAGAACTTTCCGTCCTTCGAATCTCGCTTATAGGCTAGGTTGTTGCCAGCCAGTAGGTGACCGCGTTTGCAGTGGGTTAGCTTGCTACATTTTCTCTTCTGGGCTACGTCCGCGTTCTGTTTCAGAAGCGCGGCCGCTTTGCGGCCCCACTCAGGAAATTCCCGACAATGGGCTTCAAACCCCTCCCTCGTCCCCAATCCACGGACACGCTTGCCGTCCGGGGTGCCTTTCCCGCTAGTTACTGCCCTCATCGTATAGCCCATCCGCAAACGGGCCATGAACTGGTCCGGATCTTTCAAACCCATTGGCCCCTCCACTAAACGCAGACATGCGCTGGCGAAGGCGGCTCCTGAGTCGCGGCAGGTCAATGGTTCAACCATGACGATCCACGGCTAACATGTTGGCTCGCCCCTTGCGCTCGCCCTGCGGTTGCGGGCAAGTTGCCGGTGAAACAGAGCTGGGGATACGATGGCTTGGCTTCGGGCGCGGCTGGATCGGCGACGGCGGCGCCGCGACAACTGGAAAGAATTTGAAGCGGTAGGCGTCGATCAGCTTCGGCGCCGGGTAGAAAACAGCATCTACACAGACGAGGAAAAGCTTACCGACGCGCGCGACTGGCTGCACCGGAGGGAAACGCGCTACCAGCGTTTTGCGGTGTGTATCAGCGCAGCCTCTGTTTTAACGGCGATCACCGCTCTGTGGGTGTCGTACAACAGCGCTCGCAACGCTGTGCGCGCCGACAGAGCTTGGGTCGGTCCCGTGTCGATGCGCCTGAGTGAAAAGCCCGCGGTCGGGAAGCCCCTACAGTTCTTCCTCGAATACCAAAACACCGGGCGCCAGCCCGCCCAGGATGTTTTTTACGACCCTGACAGTTATTCGTTCAACAGAGACTTGGCCGCCGATCGCGCCGAGCGCGCAAAGAGACACGTCGAGGATTGCAAGCAAAGGCAGCCGAACGGGAGCCAGTTGACGATTTTCCCGGGCAGGCAGACCTTCACGCCATATCAGATCAAGAAAAGCAGCACCCTCATAACCAAATCGGTGACGAACGGAACGGACTTAATTCTGATCGCTGGCTGTTTCGTATACCGCACTCTGGATGAGGTCCATCGAACCGCATTCTGCTTCGAGTACGATGCTACAAATCCCCAAGTGGATGACGACGGCAGGCCCATCATGGATTTCTGCCTTAACGGCAATTACGCCGACTAGTGGCCGGTCTGCTATTGCGCACGCCTCCATGTTGCTGAACAATATCCTGCAATGGGGGGCCATCCAAAATGATTATTCGACGTGGGGCGGATTCGATCGCGTTTATGTTGCTCTTGATCGCAGGATTCTCGAGCCATAGCGAAGCTGCCGAGGTCAAAGTTGGGATTGGCAAGTCCGGCCAAGCAACTATTTGGATCACTGGAGAAATTATTTCCGGCGACGCCGATAAGTTCTTCCAATCAGTTCGCCAAGCGAACGATTCTGGGAAGTTTGTTGCAAACGTGAGGCTAGATTCTCCCGGTGGCAATTTGCTTGAGGGAGTAAAGATCGCCGACGCCATAAGGTATGGCAAGACATCCACAAATGTTGGCAAGGCAGCAGTCTGCGCGTCGGCGTGCTTTTTGATGTTTGCCGCCGGCTCGACGAAGAACGCTAGTTACGGCGCCCAAATTGGAGTGCACGGAGCTTCCGGCGAAAACGGCGAGGAGACAGCCGCGTCCGGTGCTGCGACAGTCTCTATGGCCAAAATAGCAAAAGAGCTGGGCGTCCCATCCGCGATCATTGGTCGGATGGTCGTCACATCTCCCCAAGATATGGTTTGGCTAAGCCCACAGGAGCTTCAGTCGATGGGCGTCACGATGATGGGTCGTCCATCTCAATCGGGTCCGCCAGTCGCCAACCTGCAGCAAACCCCAGCAAAGGAGCCCTTGCCGCTGTTACCGTCAAATACGGGTGTCACCGCTTCTCAAACCTACAAGCCAACCGCTGCACCCACCTGGGCCGAAGTCGTAAGTCGAGCTATGGAACGATCGGCTAGTCAAAATAACGGCAAACCGCTCTTCAGCCGCTCCTGCCAACCCGAGCTAAAGGTGTGCAACATAGGGGTGAGTTACGTCGATAATCAGGGCAAAATCGCCTTTGTGAAGACCGTTGAGGACATGACCGGCAAGGTCATCGTGCGCGAAGCATGCACATTAAACGATTTCAATGATGTTCGAACTTGCATCAACTGGGACAACGGCACCTCTCACCGCGACATGAAAGACAGTAGTGGTGTCTGGTCAAAGGTGGCCGACGAGTAGACGGCGAGCGTAGAGCCCGCCAGCTAGAACCGGCGGGCGTCCTTGATCGAACCTCACCAAAGACTTTCAGACACAGTATTGACCAGCCTGGTGTCCGTGTCATGGCCGATCGGTGCATCGAGGGACCATGGCGTCTTGATGTCACCATATTCGTGGCCGCGCGGGCAGTACCTCAGAGCACGCTTCCTGAAGACACCAAGGTTGGTTAGCTTGAGGATGCGTCCCGCCTCGGCATTTTTCTCCACCAGCTCATTTGCCTTCGCGCCCCATTCAGGATCGATGAGACACTGCGAACGGAAACCCTGATACCCGGCCCATTTCGTGTCGCGCAGTGCGATGCGGAGCGGCTGCCCGCCCTCGAGCTTTTCCATTACGAGTTCTGGATGTGGCAGTCCGCGCGGGTCCTTCGGGCTGCGCCGCTTTTTCGGCGTGGATTTTCGGTTTTTGTGGAATACTGCGACACGTTCCATCCGATCAGCGCCGCCTTTGGTCGACCAGACGTGATGGACTACTGCGAAATCTGGCACTTGGCGAATGGTCCGATAGAACGCACTGACGTCGACAATCTTCCTGAGCGCCGCGAACCGGACACCCTGTTGCATGGCCCTGACGACCTTCAACATCGTTCGAGGTTTGAGCGGGGCACCGCGCGACTTTTGGCGTTCACGTTCGCACTGTTTACATTCGCGATTGATGCGTCCGTTCCGCGTCCGAAGCCGAGTATTCTCTTTGCTGAGTGCGTGACCACGAGAACAATGTGTCTGCGCGCGTTTCCGGAGAACACCGCAGTTTTCAAGCCTTCGGGCGCGACCGGCCTCCGCGTTCCGTTCGACCAGAGCCTTGGCTCTAGCTGCCCATTCTGGATGCAACTTGCAGTGCGAATGCCATCCCTCATAGGAGGCCCCAGGCATTAGGGCATCCTTCAACACGGCGCCATTTTCCAGTCGCGTCATGACAGTGTCGGCATTCGCCATTCCTTTCGCGGCGCTCGGTGTGCGGCCTTTGCGGGAGGCGCAAACATTAGTCAGTAGTTCAATCTTGGGCCTCAAGCTTGCATCGTCGATACACGGCACGCCTGTCTCTTGACCTGCTTCCATCTGGTCATCTCCTTGCGCGGAATGCGCTCAGAAGAGCCGAATCCTAAGTCGAGCCCCACGCGAGTCCTCGCGGCAGCAAAATGAAGGAGAGCCGCGGGATTTTCTGTGACAGATTTACCGAGCGGGTGGATGCTGCGGGCGGCATCTCACGATGCCGCCCTGGAGCGTGCAAAGCCACCCTGCCCTAGTTGCTAGTTGGCCAACTGACTGCTCGACTGGAACGCCGCAAGACAGCAGCCTGTCACCTCTCCAGACTGCACCATCCGGCCGATCTCGACCATCGCCTCCGCACTGAGAATTATCTTGGCAGTGACGGCCCTCCGCCTTCTTTTGTGAATTTCGAACGTCATTCGCCGGATACGGTCTTGTGTTCGACGGTTCGCAGCACACCGCGGAGGGGTTCGATCGAGCAGAACTGAGGCAGCCATTCAATGGGCTTGAGCGCGCGGCGATTCCAGGCTCGTCGGACCTCCCGCAGCGGCTGGCAGCTTCACCGGTCCCGCCATCGCAGCTCGATACGGCCACGACAGCCGCCCGCTTCCGATCACCACGGAGAATGTTCCCCGACAAGTGTGATCCGTCTCACACAGACAAGCGTTCAAGCTCATTAGCTTGTGGGTGCTTTATCCGTGCTACGAGCCAGCGGAAACTGCTCTTCGTGACCGCCCCATGCATTGATGCCTTCGATTATCCTGATAGAGGCCGGTAAACAGACGCCATTGAAGCTGAGATCGCGCGGCCCCTCGAAGAATGCCAAGGATTACCCAGTCGCTGGTTGGATAGGCAAGGAGGCCGCCCGTGGACACCGACAATTCGGCAACATCCGACGCAACGGCAGTGCCACTGGGCTGTGCCGAGGATACTGTAACGCGAGTGGAGATCAGACCTCCAGTCCTCTGGCGAACTGTGCAGTGGAGCGGGTGCGTATTAATGGCAGTCGGCTCTCTATACTTTGCCGGCCTTGGCATCAGCGTGCTCGTTCATATTGATCAAGGACTCGCCACGGCAATGAAGCTTGTGAGCCACGCATCGGGTACGCCTTTCTGGGCGCTCCCAATGTTGCTTCTTGCACTCCCCTTTTTAAGCTCGTCGGCGATCTTTGGGCTGATAAGAATGACACAACCCTTTGGGTTCCTTGAAATTCGTAAAAACGGATTGCTACTGGCCTGTTACACCTTAGGTCCCGTTAGCCTGAGTGGATCGGGTGATTGGTTTCCTTGGGGCTTCGCCGACTGGAGCAATCTCGCATCGGCCGGGGTTTTTAGACTTCAAGGAATGAGATGCATGGGCCTTGGCCTTATTGACCTAGAAGTTTTCTTGGCAAGCCGAAAAAAACTCAAAAGAGAGGATCTGGCAAGACGAACCCGATTGGGACCGCATTGGGCGGGGATCACAATGAATTGGATGAAGGTAACCTCAATCGGAAAGTTCTCCGAGATGATTTGGTCTGTCCGTGACGTAACGGTGCCTAAATCCTCAGACGAGAAGGATGTACTGACCTGGAATCAGGAAAATTATGGATTTCACATTATCCTCGTGAATCGGGATATTCCGTGTGGAGCACAAGCCTTAGTGGACATGATTGAGAGGGCACGCAAAGCAGCTATTGATCGTAGCACATCAGACGAAAGAATCATTCAAGAGCATGAGCGTCGAGCGAGTTTGCTGCCCGCCCCAGAAGCCAGGCTTCATGAAATTGCTGATCTTTTGAACAAAGGGTTGATCTCATCTGAGGAGTATCATCGCAAGCGCGTTGAAATCCTTTCGAACGTCTAGGATGAACTGGCCTCCCGAGGGCGACGCTCACGCTGCTTGACCATAGTCAGCCGTCCGCTCAAAGTAACCTAGCTAACATCTGCCGCTGGTCGGACTGGACTGAAAAGCGAAGGAGAAGCGAAGCTGAGCAACGACACGTTGGCCAAACTTGTTGTCGTCGCTTTGCTTCTGGCCACGGTTATGATCTGGCGCGGGTCAGAACAGGTTCGCGCATCTTGTCACCACCACTGCCTCACCGACTTCTCCGCCATTCGTCGATAGCGGCCGCCACCGCCCCTTGCGCTCGCCTCCCGTTAAAAGTGGGAAGGTCTAGCCGGATGACGCTGATAAGTTAGCCGGTTGTCCGTACCCGCGAGAAGCTCGGAGATAGCTGCGACTACGGCACTACCGTTGGAGTTCTACTTACCGGGACTTAAAGTCGCAGAGCTAGCAGGTTGCGAGCGAGAGTCGGTTCAACATAGTCTGGCACTAAAATTCTCCGACGGGGGGTGCGAAATGGATCCCGCTACCGTTGCCCAGGCCATTGCCTCGATTATTGCCAAAATCAACGAGTACAATGAACGATCAGCTGCACGGGCGTGGCAGTCCGAAGTTACGAGCAAGCTGGATCTAATCATTTATCAGAATGGTCAAATTATCGGTATCGCTCCGGCGAAGGCCGCCTTGCGCGGTGTGATGGAGATTGAAGACATAGGCGTATGACTGACCATACGCCTA
>NZ_JBANAZ010000142.1:0-6282 GCF_059803455.1 Bradyrhizobium sp. UFLA05-108
CTGTCCATTCGGCGCGTGACCAACGCCAGCGTTTCTTTCGGCCTGCGCTGCCGTTGGCGTGTTTGGCGTGGGCCGTTGAACGTTGGGATTGTTCAGTTGGGTGTTGGTGCTCCGGTTTGAGCCAGTTGTGACATCCTGCGTCCCCGTACCGGAAGGGGCCGATGGACCTGAGTTGGCACTGCTAGGATTTGTTCCCGTTCCAGCGCCTGCGGTAGCGGCAGCAGATGAGCCTGCGCTGCTCCCGCCTGCGCCGCCGCCCTGAGCAAATGCGGGTGGGCCACAGACGGCGATGCAGCTCAGCAAGATAATCATTCTATTGGACGCCATGAAAATCCTCCATTTCCATCGCGCTCCAAACGAGCGCAGAGAGCGTCCGTTCCTTTATGAGCGAGCCCGCGTTGAGCTGGCGTCCTAGGGAAGGCCATGAATGCGCTTCCAGGATAGCACCCAAATGCCAACAGCTATCGCGGCTTTGGCAAGAGCATACAGCCAAGCGGTCTCGAACAATGCCAAGGCGGCAAAGAACACCGCGTTAATGATCATTGCCCATGGCGAATGCTTGGCTCGATGCGCCCAATCGAATGTGCGAGCGTTCCTGCCTCCGTCTCTTCCTCACCTTCTGCTCCGCCTTACGCACTCGGTTCCGCAGTTCCTCTAATTCCGCCATTTGATGAGCAAGACTTTCAAGATGCTGACGAAGAACATCGTCAACAGCGCGACCGCAAGCACGCATGGCAAGCCACCCACTTGTTGTTCATTTTTGGAGGACTTGGACCCCTATTGGACCACCGGGAAAATCTGGCAGATGCAGCGGCGGCGCGCACTAACATGTGGCAAGGTGCGGGGCAACGCCGATGCTCAATCCTCCTTGAAAGGCGCCGACCAGAGGGGGGCGTCGAAGGATGAGACGGCGGTCTGGCGGATGTGTTCGTGTGGACGTGGGGCGTCGGGCCCGCCGCAGAAGCAGCGTGCAATCCCTTCTGGACGCTGTGTCGGCACCGGAAGCGCGAGTGCACATCTGGTTCTTCCAAGTTGTTGTGCGGCAACTGGAGGTGGCCGGCGGCATCCACCGGGAACAACAACTAGCCCCTGGTAGGATTTGGCGAATTTCACCATCGATGCTGCGGGACCGGCTGCACGGCGCTCAAGCAGCACTGTTGCCACCTGGGCGCGCCAATGGCGGTTAGTCCAGCGCGAAGTGCTGGCGCCGACCGCACCGCAAGCGCAACCATTGCAACCATTAATGGATGGCGGCGCATTTCCCGCCGGCTGAGGCGGTGAGGCCTAGGCCCGCTTCGGCACGCAGATAATTTAATAATCTTAATATTTGTTGTTGCCCTGCCAATAAAATGCACATTTAATTTGGTCGTTAAATTCCGCCGTTGTCGTGAGGCCGGGCCTATATCGGTCTTGGGAATCAAGGGTCACAGACAGTTGCCACCCCCCGCGATTCCTCTGCACGCACTGCAATCTGTTTCATAGGTGAGTTCCTTCCTAAAATGAGTGAAGTTGATTGCCGGTGCAGCTTTTGTGGAGGAATTTCAAATGGGTAGCGCTATCGACCATAACCCCGCCGCTGTTCTTCGCCAACTAACGGAAAGCCTACTGGCCCAACTTTGCGAACTGGAGAATCTTCGAGAGAAAGTAGCTATCGCTGAGGGACGATCTCGACCACGGGCGGACCAGAAGCATCGATCGGAATGTGCTGGCGGCAAGCACAATCGGAACCTCCATCGCGATTTAATGCGTATTAATGAGAGCGCCGCCATGGTTCGGGGGAATCATGTTTCAACAACATCTCGAGAACTTGTCCATCGATGAATTATGGATACTCCATCGGCAGATGGAGGTAATTCTGCACGACAAACTGCTGACCAGAAAGCAGCACCTTGAGAGGCAGCTGGAGCAGCTCCGCCAACAAAAAGACGAGCAGAGTCGACACTAGCTGGTGGACATCAGAACGGGCTGCTGCCGCCCCTTTTGGCACCCAGCCGCCTGAAGGCAGGCGCTCACAAAGGTAAGCATGGGCATATTCCATGCTCTTTCGGGGCAGGTGGCCCCCGCTCGCCCCAAGCCTCCGACCGCAGTCCTGTTGTGCGCGATGCTCGGCGCCGTTATGACGTTGGCACAGCCCGCCTGTCGCGCCCGTGGCCGCTGCGATCGAGCCGCTCGATTTCAGCAAGCGCTATCCGCCCGCGTGGTTCTTCGGCGGCCCCTTGCCCGGATCTATGGGGCGGGCGGGATCAAGCCGCCGCCGGGATGGAGCTGCGCTCGCCGCCACTGTCGTTGCTCTCGCGCTAGCCGCGTTCGACTGAGCTCGCCGGCGAACGGGATCGCGGCTTTCAATCTGTGACCGCTGATGCAATCACGCGCTTCGCTGCTCAACACGATGGCAAAACGTCCTTGCTCTTGAATGGCGATTAAATGGATCGTTCACCGACCATTCACCACTACGACGGCGGTCGCAGCCAGAGGCAGTCGAACACAAGAACCAATGCAAGTGAGCCGAGTTAACTACAGAGGATCGCGAGTGGAATTGTGTCAATGAAGCGGCACCGGTTCATACGAAAGGCTTCGCTGAAGGCCCGGCTCGACCTAGAAGCACGGCAGTTGAGCGATGAGGCAAAATCCATTCCACCAGGGCACAAGAGAGACAGTGTGCTTCGGAAGGGTCGACAGAACGAAACTACTAACATTGCCGGGTGGCTGATATCGCTGCACAACGAAAAGGGCACTCCGGCGGATCGAACCTGATCGGCCCCCGCGGTAAGGAGCGTGCGGACCTTTGGAAGAAAGCCCACGACGCCGCCCGGATCGACGGTTGGTTGCGTTCCTCCGAGCTGCGTCCGCCAGAATAAATATTGCGCATTCGTATGAACTGAATTTTGATGCACTACCCGGCGTTGCGGATTATGGACGACAGAGATCTGCAAGCCCACAGCGAACGAGCATTAGTCGTAGTCACCCTCAGTAATCAGCCGGGCGTAGGTCCGCTCTCGTGCATCTCGAGCCAGCCGCTGTCGATCGCGAGCTTGATGCCGGCACCGAACTCCGCACCGCTGGCCTTCAGCGCGTAGAGGAGCGGGGCGTTGATTTTCCATGATCTGGTAAGGCCTGGATCAGCCTAGGAGCGAAGGGCTGTCATGAAGTGTCATCGCAGGTCTTCCGAAGCAAGCAAACCGTAGTCAGCGTTGTGTCCATCCATTTGCCCAGCGAGGGGCATTGCCTCATCGTCCAGGCAGAACCGCGAGCTTCCGAGACGGATCGATGCGCCAGAACGGATATGCAGCCATTTCTTTTGCATGCTGCCCGAACATTTCGATCCGTCTGCTTGTAAATTCCATAATGACGGCGAAAAAATCAGTTGGCGACCTGATTGCTGTAAGTCTCAGGTAGAATTCAAAAGCAAGATGCCCGTTGGCCTGGGCTATCTCAAGAAGCTTCGCTTGATAAGCCTGCATGTGGGCCGTCGCTAAAGCGAAGCTTTTCGCTGGATCGCTATCCCTCATCCTCTGACTGAGGTCGCCTGGTAACGCATCCACCCGGGTCTCAATGAGGGGAGCATCGCCTTTTGGATCCTCATGTAGCTTAGGAGCTGGCTCAATCGAGGCTGCCGCAACAGAGCGCAGAAAATCGTCTTTCGGGCTTCTGACAACGGCCTGCTTGTTCCGTTGGGCTCGCGCGGCCTTTTTGGGATGGCGGACGCGCTTTGACGCAGTTGCCAATTTGCGTTTGCTCATCTGACGCTCCAAGAAAATGGGGTGCGATCACAACGGTCATTTCTGAAAAGACAACGGGCTTTGCGATGTGGCGTTCCAAACCCTCGGATTGTCCGCATGAACTGAGCCCAATCGCACGTTCTGGAAGTCGACGATGATTTTAGGTAGCAACTCCAACCGGCGAACGTCTAGCTGGTGATCGGACGGACCCATGTCCAACGGCGGTCAGTCTGAGAACAGTCGGCCATCCGCTCGCTGTGCTCAAAGGTAGCGCTTTAAGTTGCGCCGACTGCGCAGGCGCTCATGCCTTTTCTTTCGGGAAGGACCTCCTCGAAGGGAGCTGGTCACGAGCGGTAAAGGAATCGATCGCAATAGGCGGCGGCGCGAGCCGTCTAGCTTGCTCTTATGTCTCGAGCGCGTCGGCTTGGGCGTGGTGGGCCGCCAGGCTGCGCCCGATTGCCTGACGCCCAATTCCCACAAAACAGCAAATTTGGCTCGGCAGAAAATAGATCAGCGACCACTCGTAAAATTCCCGGGTTCGATACCAACGCCGATCGCGCGGGAGGCGCAACCGCCAGCGGCTCGCGATACAGTGGCGACAGTTAAGGCGGTAAACGACAAGGCCCGCCAGCGTGACCCGGCCGGCCTCGGCACTCCCGGCATCCTTAAGAGAAAGCTCAGCCAAATGTAAGGACGGCTTAAGGACTCCCGCCCACGGCCGGTACTAGCATCGCCATGGTGATCTTGTGAACACCGCCACCGCGCCAACATGTCTTTCATCACGTTTCATTTTCTGCGCTGTGGCGGTTCGCCGCGTCCGGCCCGCCTTAAACGCGTATCGGAGCTGACCGAAGATTTCGAGAAATGGAATCGTATCATGTTTTATCGATTATCGGGCGTCGCACTTGCGACTCTCATACTGGGCACCATCGACGTTGTCGCAGCGGACCTGCCGGTTTATGAAGTTGCGGGCCTCCCGATCACACCGCATCAATTGATGGTGCTGGGACCGGCCGGCGCGGAGCAGGACCTCTCGCCTTTCATACAGACGATGGCGGGAATGCCAGCGTCGCCGCATCAGATCGCGGTCCTCACGCCGCGTCCGGCGCAGATCGGGCAGCAAGCTTACAACAAGCGGTGAGCCGCGGTCCGGAATCTGGTGACCGCACTTCAAGGCACGCATGATGCCAATCCGGGCGAGAATCGTCGGGCCGCCTTGCTCGGCCACCAGGATCAGGGCATCCATCGTCGCTTGCGATTCCGGGGCATCATGCACGGCCTTGGGCAGCGCGGCGACGTTCTCGCCGGCGTCACGGCAGCGTTCAGGTTGCGTCAGTGCGACATCTCAGTTCAGAACGCGGCCGACGTCGATCCAGGCGAGCACTGCCATCAGGATGTTCGCGACAAACACCAGTAGCGCGAGGCCCGTTCCGGACGACAGCTTTCGGCGCAGCCAGAGAGTTTTTCGCCGTGTCAGTAGACGGCCCAGTGATAGATGCCGGCCGCTCTCTTATGAAGTACCAGGTAGGTCATAATGGAAGTGTGGCACGCGAACCTTCGTGTAGCGCGATGCGGGCCGCGCGCCGGGGTTGGCTGGCGGTCCGGCACACGCCCCCGCCGAAGATGTGCCGAGCCTAGCCATGCCAGCGCGCTGGTCGATCCGACCGGCTGGACCCAATCGTGGCGACAATGTGGCTGCGCCGCTAGAGCTTGGATGCAACACTGTCGACGGATATAGAAACCCGCCCGGCGGCTGGCTGCCCATGCCCGCCGGTTGGGGCGATGATTGGACGATGCGCAAGCCGCCATCGTGTGCAGCCTTTGATCACCCCGTTCTTTGATTCGGCGACCAACTGGTGATTTCAACCAGCTTGCGGGCCGCGGCTTCAGGGTTGGCGAAGGGGCGTTCGGCCGTGAGCTTCATAAACCAGCCCTAGCGCGAGTCGCGCTTGGGAAGATGCTCATCATGATCGACCCACTGCTGCCTCAGGATCGCACTATACTTGTTGCAAGCTTTGCAGATGACACCTCGGCACAGTGTTCCGCTCCCGATCCGTGGATGTTCGCCATTTGGAACGCTTGCTACCCCAACGCCTAAACCCAACCGCGCCACCTTTCAGATTTGCGCTCGCGTGGCAGTCGGAGCTGCTCTAGCCCTTGCTCTATTAGTGTCAAACGCCATCCGGAACTGCCCCCTTTGCGTCATGAAGAACTGCCCCCACGCTCGGGTTCATGATCTCGGTTGAAGGTTGGCTCCGCCGGTGACGGGACGGAGGGAGGCGGAGCCGACCGGAGGGCCGTCACCGGCCGGCGGCTTGACGAGGCCGCTCTTCCGCTTGGCGCGGAGCCGGTAGCTGTCGCCGCGGATAGTCAGGACGTGGCTGTGGTGCAGGAGCCGGTCGAGGATCGCGGTGGCGACCACCGGATCGGCGAACACGGTGCCCCATTCGGCAACGCTGCGGTTCGACGTGATCAGCATGGCGCCAGTTTCGTAGCGCCGGCTGACCAGCTGGAAGAACAGGTGCGCCGCGTCGGGCTCCAGCGGCAGGTAGCCGAGTTCGTC
>NZ_JBANAZ010000143.1:0-6030 GCF_059803455.1 Bradyrhizobium sp. UFLA05-108
CCGCGGTTGCGCGCCACACCTTAGCTGGGCGTCCGTCATGGCGTTGTCACATCCGAAAAGATTGCATCGATTCCAGTCTTAACCGCTTGTGCGATCGATCGCCGATCACACGGGCGGCGAGCCCTCATACTCGCCAGAAAACAAATGAGCGGCACCAAAGTCGTCGCGTGCATCAAGGTCAGTGCCAGATGTTGGACGAGGCAAATGAAGCCTCGGCTAACATCGTCGTATTCCGCTTTCCAACCGCGCGATCGGCATATTGTCTGTGCGGTGAGAGGAGCGTGACGTCGTGTGCAGCGGAGTTGTTTCTTCGCCCGTGCCAGGGAGTTTCTACAATAGCGTCGTCTCCCTTAGCAACTGCATGCCGCTCAACAATGCCGTCAGGAGCGCGGTTTAAACCATCGTATAGTCGCTACATACGCTTCAATGGAAGGCGTCTACCTCGATATGACTGGGTAAATGCCTGGTGCTCCGATAGCGTGAGTGCTGCACAGAGCTGTCGCGGAGAATGGGCGTTCGGGGGCAATGAACGAAAACTAGAATGCAAGATAGTAGGCGGGGCACGACCTCTAACTGAGCCGATTGCGACCAGCCCGGACACGACGGCCACGGTTAGCGACGGCCCCCACAAAATCCGGAATATCCCAAAAGTCCTGCCGCCCGCGCGGTCGAACCCAAACGCCGTCAACAAGTCAACATCAAACCCATTCGCTGGCGACACCATCGAACGAGCACCGCCACGCCGTTCGTTGTCCGCCTGATGCGTGCCTCAGCAACGCAGCAAGAAGCAGGAGAGTCTTTCATGCGCCCTCAGCTCCAATGGAGGACGTGCTGGGAAAATGACTTACAACTTGCCGACCACGTCGCAATCTCTGAGTTCTTTCGAAATGCTTACGGTCCGACCGGGGCGTTTAACGCGCAGCCGTTTGAAGGCAATCGAAGCTGGGCCGGCGCGAGACCTGAACTCCGTGTGATTGGCTACGATGATCGCGGCGTGGCCGCTCATATCGGCGCGCTGCGGCGGTTCATCAAGGTCGGCGAAATCGATCTGTTGGTGGCCGAACTTGGATTGTACGCGGTACGCCCGGATCTCGAGGGGCTCGGCATCTCTCATTCGATGCGCGTAATGTATCCGGTGCTGCGGGAGCTCGGCGTTCCCTTTGGGTTCGGCACGGTTCGACATGAACTCAAAGAGCATATCTACAGGCTACTCGGCCGCCCAGGCTTGGCGACGATTGTTCCGGGCATTCGCGTGCGGTCTACCCTTCCGGATATTTATGCCAACTTGCCGCCAACCCGCGTCGACGACGCGTTGCTCGTCGTTTTCCCTATAGCGCGGGCGATGAGCGAGTGGCCCACCGGTACATTCATCGAGCGTAATGGGCCAGAGCTGTGAAAGACGCAAGTGGGTCCTTCGAAGCGCACAGCAAGCGGGCCAAGGATGCCGTCGGCCACAGCGTCTATTTGACGTTTGACGACGGGCCTAATCCATTTTGCACGCCGGGTATTCTCGATGTGCTGGCGGAATACCGCGCGCCGGCGACGTTCTGTGTCCTTGGCACGTACGCCGCGAATGAGCCAAAGCTAATCCGAAGGATGGTCGCTGAGGGGCATGAGGTAGCAAACCACACGATGACACATCCGGATCTGTCCAAATGCGAACCAGACGAAGTGCAATATGAAATACTGACGGCGAGTAGGGCCATCATGAGCGTGTGTCCCCAAGCCGTGGTGCGACACGTGCGTGCACCGTATGGCATTTGGACCGAAGAGGTGCTGGCCAAGTCAGCGAAGGCCGGACTGGCGGCTCTCCACTGGTCAGTGGACCCACGCGACTGGTCATGCCCGGGCGTCGATGCGATCGTTGGCGCAGTGTTAGCATCTGTCCGCCCTGGTGCGATTGTGCTTCTGCACGACGGATGTCCGCCCGATGAGCTGGGGCGGTGCATTCATTCAGGTCTGCGCGACCAGACGCTGAAGGCACTTTCCCAACTTATTCCAGCCTTGCGTGATCGCGGTTTCGCGATCTGCCCGCTTCCCCAACTTCACTGAACAAATCGGCGTCCCATGAACCTGCTTGCCACAACCAGCACTGTAGTCGTCTCGTCTTATGCGTTGCTCTCCGCGGTCTACAAGACCGTGCAGGCGTTCCATGCCTCGCCGACACCAGCGTCTTCGGCGACATCAGATGCAGTCCACCCCGAATCTATGCCGAGTGTGGATGTGATCGTACCATGCTTCAACGAGGATCCGGGTACGCTGTCGGCCTGCTTAGAGTCCATTGCAAGCCAAGACTACGTCGGGCAGCTGCGCGTCTATGTGGTTGATGACGGCTCTGGAAACCGGGAGGACGTCGCACCCGTCCACCATGCCTATGCCTACGATCCGAGGTTCAACTTTATTCTCCTGCCGAAGAACGTTGGAAAACGCAAAGCACAGATTGCAGCGATCCGGCGCTCATCCGGAGATTTGGTGCTTAACGTCGATTCGGACACGATACTCGCGAGCGATGTAGTCAGGAAGCTTGCATTGAGAATGCAGGATACTGGTATCGGTGCTGCCATGGGGCAGCTGACCGCGAGCAACCGCAGCGACACCTGGCTAACCGGGCTGATCGACATGGAGTACTGGTTGGCGTGCAATGAGGAGCGCGCAGCTCAAGCTCGTTTCGGTGCGGTCATGTGCTGCTGCGGACCATGTGCCATGTATCGACGATCCGCCCTCGATTTGCTACTGGATCAGTACGAGGCGCAGTTCTTTCGAGGAAAGCCGAGCGACTTCGGCGAAGATCGCCATCTCACGATTCTCATGCTGAAGGCAGGATTTCGAACCGAGTACGTTCCGGACGCCTACGCCGCGACAGTCGTTCCAGATAAGTTAGGTCCGTATCTGCGACAACAGCTCCGCTGGGCCAGGAGCACTTTCCGAGACACGCTGCTTGGGCTGCGCCTTTTGCCCGGTCTCGATCGATACCTGACGTTAGATGTTATCGGGCAAAACATCGGCCCGCTTCTTCTGGCTCTTTCGGTTGTTACAGGCATCGCGCAGCTCGCGCTCACGGCAACAGTGCCGTGGTGGACATGTTTGATGATCGCATCGATGACCATGGTACGATGCGGCGTAGCAGCCTTGCGCGCGCGTCAACTGCGATTTCTTGCGTTTTCCCTGCACACGCCCATCAATATCTTTCTGCTACTTCCGGTCAAAGCATATGCGTTGTGTACGCTAAGCAACAGCGATTGGCTCTCACGCAAATCAGTCAAGGCTCTCGGGTCTGGCGGAGACCAAGCGCTAAAAGAAAACCACGAGCCCCAACCAGACCTCACCCGACCTTCGGGACTCGCTGTGCCAGTTCGGAAGTGGGATGCTTCGCGCCGTCCGTCGAGCGGTGACACGACTGCACTTGCAGTGGCGAGTGATACGGACTGAGGAGTGGACAGCTCATGAACCAGGAAAGCGGTTACCAATCGTTAGAGCGAGAATTGGCTGCCGATGATCCATGGCGGCTGGACGGCAATCCGTTCGAGCGAGAGCGTCACACGCACATGCTGCGGCTTTCGCTTTCAAACGGCTTCATCGCAAATGGGCTCGAGGTCGGCTGCGCGGCGGGCGCATTCACGGAAAAGCTGGCGCCACACTGCGAACGACTTACAGTCGTCGACGTCGTGCCGCGAGCGATTGGCCGGGCGAGTCAACGGACGAAGCGATGGTCGCACATCACATGGATAGTCTCTGACATTCAACGGTTCTCGAGAACAGACCAGTTCGATTTGATCGTGGTGGCGGAAGTGCTCTACTACCTCCGCGATGTTGCCGAGATGCGTACGGCCATTGGCAATTTGGTGCGAATGCTTGCGCCGGATGGGCATCTGGTTTTCGGATCAGCGCGTGATGACACCTGCCGTGGCTGGGGACATGCGGCTGGTGCCGAGACGATCATCGCAATGCTGAACGAAACATTGGTCGAGGTCGAACGGGTGCAATGTCGAGGCGATTCGGCCAACGAAGACTGCTTGCTTGCTTGCTTTCGAAATTCGATCGGGTCTTCCGTTTCATTCAACAACCGACCTTAGCATTGAGGCACCATGCGCATCTGTGGCATCAAGTTGACGCACGACGGGTCCATCGCCCTTGTGGAGGATGGACGTCTGGTCTTTTGCATCGAGCATGAAAAACGCGACAACAATCGACGGTACTCAGCCATCGAGAATCTCGATACGGTTGTTCTCACATTGGCGGAATACGGCCTTCATCCCCGCGATGTTGACCAGTTCGTCATCGACGGCTGGGACGGGGAAATCGAATCACAATTCCAGGTCCTGAGTGGATCGGAGCTTCTCACTCTCAAAGGTGCGCCGTATGTTGAACGCCCCGAAGGAATCCTCTCTTCACATGAGGGGAACGGGCTTGTGCTCGACGGCAATAGCTTCTCCTATAGGAGCTA
Source organism: Bradyrhizobium sp. UFLA05-108 (assembly GCF_059803455.1). Taxonomy (NCBI): domain Bacteria; kingdom Pseudomonadati; phylum Pseudomonadota; class Alphaproteobacteria; order Hyphomicrobiales; family Nitrobacteraceae; genus Bradyrhizobium; species Bradyrhizobium sp. UFLA05-108. The sequence goes on from NZ_JBANAZ010000143.1 coordinate 4,445, forward strand.
TGCACACGTCACGGGCCATATTGCCTCTGCATACTGCACAAGCCCGTTTGCGAAAGCGGGAGAGCCCGCTTTCTGCCTCGTGTGGGACGGCTGCATCTTTCCGCGACTTTATTATGTAAAACCCGGTGGCGGCCGCTTCCTCGAGTGCCTGTTCCCGATGATAGGGCATGCCTATGCCGTCGCGGGCCATCACTTTGGGCCCTACCGGCAGGCGAGCCGGACCAACTGGGACCTTGGCGTTGCGGGCAAACTGATGGCCTATATCGGTCTGGGGACGCCTGATGAAGACGTTGTGACAGTATTTAGGGAGATCTACGAGAAGCACTTTGCGGCGGACACGGAGTCTGCCCAGCGCTACCGAGCGAATATAAATGACGCCGAAGCGTCACTTGCCGCGACGCATGACTTCTTCGACGAAAGCGCACTTCGATTGGAGGCCAAGCGACACGAAGATATACTTGCGTCATTTCACGTTTTTCTTGAGCGTCTGCTCGTGCGGGAGATGGGCCTTGCTTTGCTGCGGCATTCGAACGTTCCCGGGCCGCGCAATCTTTGCATCGCCGGCGGTTGTGGTCTTAATATCAAATGGAACAGTGCGTTACGTGAAACCGGCCTGTTCGATGCGGTATGGGTACCGCCGTTTCCGAATGACAGTGGCTCGGCTATCGGAGCCGCTTGTTCGGCGTTGGTCGCGGACAAGGGTTTCGTGCCGTTGGAGTGGTCGGTCTATGGTGGCCCGGCCCTCGCAGCTGGTGATGGATCAGCAGAATGGGAAGCCGCGCCCTGCAGCATAAGTGAGCTTGCCGCTCTCCTTGCAAGTAATAAACCCGTAGTGTTCCTTGCTGGTCGCGCCGAACTCGGGCCGCGTGCCTTGGGTGGCAGAAGCATTCTTGCCGCCGCAACATCGCCCGGAATGAAGGACTATCTCAACGACATTAAATTTCGCGAACACTTCCGTCCGGTTGCGCCGATATGTTTGGAGGACCGAGCGGCGGATATTTTCGATCCTGGGTCGCCGGACCCTTACATGCTCTTCGATCATCAGACACGGCCAGAGTGGCGCGAGAGAATCCCAGCCGTTGTGCATCTTGACGGATCTGCACGATTGCAGACCATTGGTAGAACATCCCAGCATAAGGTTGCTGAACTTCTCATTGAATATGAGAAGCTCACTGGCCTACCGTTGCTCTGCAATACTAGCGCCAACCACCATGGACGAGGCTTCTTCCCCGACGTCACAGCTGCCTGCGAATGGGGGCGCATCGAACACATCTGGTGCGACGGTTTGCTCTGGACCAAAACGCTCGAAGCCAAGGTGCCGTCGCCCGAACTGCTTTTGACAAGCTGAGATGAACGCATGTCGAGCGTAGCGATCGACCTTGCCGCTGTAAGCAAATCATATCGTGGCAAACCCGTTGTCAACGGGCTGTCGTTTACTGTGGCGGCGGGAGAGTGCTTCGGACTACTTGGACCGAATGGCGCGGGCAAAAGCACCATCGTGCGCATGATACTTGGCATGGCGCCTCCGGACTCTGGCCAGATTAGGGTGCTCGGCAAGCAGGTGCCGACACACGCGCGTTTGGCAC
>NZ_JBANAZ010000144.1:0-5689 GCF_059803455.1 Bradyrhizobium sp. UFLA05-108
GGCGTTCGAGGGGTGTCCACACCCTCACCGCCGCTTACCCCAGTCGCCGCTTACCCCATAGCATCTGGATCACCCGCCTTCGCCTTCGCGGGTGATGACACCGTTCGATACGGCGGCACTGTTGCGAACCGCGTAGGCATTGTCAGCCTCTGCTCATTCGTTGGGCGAAGCGCTGCTGCGCGAAGCAGCACGCACGGCTCCTATCGCAAAGCAGCAAAGTGGAATCGATGCGCATTCAGTGAGTTGATTGAATCGCATCAACGGCGCGAATCTTGCTTGTAGTTTGACCTAAGAATTGGAACCGTCACTGACGCTTTCCGATCTGGCGACAAGGGAAAGGCCGATAAGCCATGAGGCTGGTCGACGCCAGTCTCGAGCCATCGACACTCGACGACCTCATCGCGCCGAGCCGCGAGCATTGTGTCCCAAAAATCCGAGCTGATGACGCTGGCCCAATCGCGCCGGCGCGAACGCTCGTCTTGCGGGTTCCAGTCGAGGCAATCGCCGGAAGACTTCTCATGCGACTTGGGAGGATGACGATGGAATCAAGAACATCCACGCGCCAAAGGCTCGTGACGTTGCTGGTCGCGCTGCTGGGAATTGCGCTGCTCTACCTCGCCCTCGGCGATGTTGCTCTCGCCGAGGATGCGGCGCCGCCGGCTTGCGGCGGCAAGATCCTCGAGAAGTGCACGCCCAATCCCGGCGATACCGCCTGGATGCTCACCTCCGTTGCGCTGGTGCTGATGATGACCGTTCCCGGGCTCGGGCTGTTCTATGGCGGCATGGTGCGCAAGAAGAACGTCGGCGACACCGTGATGACGAGCTTCGCGGTGACGTGCCTCGTCACGATCCTGTTCGCGCTCCTGACCTACAGCCTGGCCTTCCGCGCCGGCACGCCGTTCGTCGGCGGGCTCGACCGCATGTTCCTGAAGGACATCATGAGCGACATCGGCAAGGGCGGGATCGGCAATCCCAATCCGCTCGCGGCGACGATTCCCGAAAGCGTCTACATCTGCTTCCAGATGACGTTTGCCATCATCACGCCGGCGCTGATCGCAGGTGCCTTTGCCGAGCGGATGAAATTCTCCGCGATGCTCTGGTTCATCGGCCTGTGGGCGATCTTCGTCTATGCGCCGGTCGCGCATTGGGTATGGGGCCCCGACGGGATCTTCGCCTCCGGCAACGACGCCGCCTGGGTCAAGGTGCTCGATTTCGCCGGCGGGACCGTCGTGCATATCAACGCTGGCGTGGCTGGCCTGATGTGCGCCATCATGCTGGGCAAGCGCAAGGAGACCGGGCCGGCCCACAACATGGTGCTCACCTTCATCGGCGCCTCGCTGCTCTGGGTTGGCTGGTTCGGCTTCAATGCGGGTTCTGCGGTGACGGCGGGCATGCAGGCGGGCATGGCGATGCTGGTGACGCAGATCGCAACGGCCGTTGCAGGCTTCACCTGGATGCTGGTCGAGTGGTCGCTCAAGGGCAAGCCGACGGTCGTCGGCATCTGCTCGGGCGCGGTCGCAGGCCTCGTCGCCATCACGCCGGCGTCGGGCTTCGTCGGCCCGATCGGCGCCTTCGTGATTGGCATCGCAGCCGGCGTGCTCTGCTACTGGGGATGCACCGGGCTAAAGGCCATGTTCAGCTATGACGACGCGCTCGATTGCTTTGGCGTCCACGCCGTCGGGGGCATCGTCGGCGCGCTGCTCACCGGCATCTTTGCCGTCGAGCAATATGGTGGCACCGCGGGCGCGCTGGAGGGCAATCCCGGCCAATTCATCAACCAGTGCATCGGCGTTGCCACGGTGTTCGTCTATGACGCCGTCGTCAGCCTGATCATCCTCTATGTGGTCAAGCTGTTCGTCGGCTTGCGGGTGTCGGAGGATATGGAGCGCGATGGTCTCGACCTCGCACTGCATGGCGAGGTCGTGCACTAGAGCATGATCCGGAAAAGTGTGAAGCGGTTTTCCGAAAAGATCATGCTCAAACAACAACCTAATGCGCGATGATGATTCATCACGATCTCATCGCGCTTTAGATCGCCTCTAACAATAGTGAAGCAATCGGGGCATCCGCGCAGGCGCGGATGCCCCGGCACGGGAGAGGGAACGATGACCGAGATCTTTGCGCAAGGTGACCTGCTGATCGAGCGGGTAGGCGATGTGGCGCCATCGGGAACGCTCACTGACACCGCCGCAGGCGTGCCGCTGGTCCTGCTGGAGGGCGAAGCCACCGGACATTGTCATGCGATCCGCGAGCGCGTGACGCTGTTTCGCGACGATGATCTGGCGCGCGACATTCCGGCCGGGCTCTATATCGGGCATCTCCTGATCGGTGCGGCCTATGCGCGGGTGACGCATGAGGAGCATGCACCGCTCACGCTGCCGCGAGGGACCTACCGCGTGCGCCGCCAGCGCGAACTCGGGCCACGGGATGCGCGCGTCCTTGCCGATTAAGGAGGCGCTAACGGCGGAGCAAGCGGCGGCGCTGGGGGATTTTCGCGCGCGGTGGGTTGCCGTCCGGCGGTCGACGGCGCCTGCCGACCGCGGCGCGGCAGAGCAGGCGGTGCGGCTTGCCTATCATGTCGCAGGACTTGCGCCGCCGGTGCGCGTCGTCTGGTGCGACAGTCCGCTTGCGCTGGCCACGCTTGCCGGCCGGATGTCGCGCGACGCCGGCCGCAACGTCCGTTCCCGTCTCGTCGATCGTCTTCGCCGAATAGTCGCCTCGCTGGTTGAGGCGCGTGTCGATCGGAAGGTGCTTGCCACTGTTGAGAGCGCCGTCAATCCCGCCGATCCCCTTGTCGCCGCCGCGACCGATGCGGTGATGCGGAGCGTGCCGGAGCAGACTCTGACCGTGCTGGGTCATCTTCGCCGCTATGGCCTATCGTGGTCCGCTGTGTGCCAGGCGATGCTCGCCCCGCGGAGTTTTTCGTCCCTTGCCGGGGGGCCGCACGATTTGTCGTGGCTTGGCGTCTACGATTATCTCCGCGAGGTGGTTGGCCTGCGGGCCGAGACCGAGCCGCTGCGCGGCCTCATGCAGCTTGCGACCAGTGTCGGCTGGTTGCAGCCGCATGAGCACACCTGCTGGCTCGCGGAGCGGCCGAACCTGCTGTGCAGTGACGCGCGCGACCGCTTGCATCACGCCAGCGGTCCGGCGCTGCGCTATCCGGACGGCTGGTCGGTGTGGGCCTGGCGCGGGGTGGAGGTGCCGCGCTGGATCATCGAGCACAGCGAGCAAATCACGCTGGCCGCGATCGACGAGCAAGTGGATGTCCAGGTCCGCCGCTGCATGATCGAGATCATGACGCCGGAACGCTACGTCGCGCTCGGCGGCGCGACCCGCATCGCCGAGGACGAGACGGGAATTCTGTGGCGCCGAAACTGGCTCGCCGCGGACGCCTGGGCCGCGGTGGAGGTGGTCAACGCCACGCCCGAGCCGGACGGCACGCGCCGGCATTTCTTCCTCCAGGTGCCGGCCAATCTGCGCACCGCGCGCGAGGCGGTCGCCTGGACCTACGGGATGCGTGTGGAGGCGTATGCACACCTCGTGCAGAGAACTTGAAAGGCCAGGGCGTGTACTCATCAAGAGATTGGCCGACTGATGTCCGCTCACCCCCAACAGCGCGAAAAAGCGGACGTTGCCCGATGTCGCCGAAGGGTCAAGGATCGGGATAGGGGGACGTCTCGCGACGCCACCCCTCCCACACCACCGGGCATACGGGTCCGTACCACGGCGGTTCGATCGAGTTAAACCGGCACAGGCATGAAGATTCGGGGAAGACCAAGAGAATCGAACGCCTGATTGCGTAGGGCGTGTTGAACCGCCGGGTGTCCGGACATGCGCCAGAGTCCCGTCGGTGAACCGGCAGCGACCGATGCGGCGAACTTCGCGATGCCGAGGCGGCGAAGCTCCGTGAATCGGTTATGCCCGTTCCGCCATTGCCGCCAGAGATACATTCGCAATCTCCGGCGGATCCAGGCTTCCAGGTTTGTGAGCACGCGCGGGGTCTGGCAGAAGCCGAAGTACCCGCGCCATCCGATGAGGTATGGCGTGAGGTCTGCGATCATCTGTTGCAAACTGATCCCTCGCGTCCGGCATGTGATCTCCCGGATTCGGTCTTTGAATTTGTCGAGAGCTTTCGGCGCAATGCGTCGCTCGCTCCCGTCATTCGCAATGCTGAATCCGAGAAATTTACGTTCCTCGGGTCGCGCCACCGCGCTTTTGGCCTCGTTGACTTTCAAGCGGAGCTTGTTGGTCAGGAATCGGCTTATCGAGGCCCTCACTCTTTCGCCGGCGTGGAGGCTGCGAACATAGATGTTGCAGTCATCCGCGTAACGGCAGAACCGGTGACCACGTCGAGCCAATTCCTTGTCGAGGTCGTCGAGCACGATATTGCTGAGGAAGGGCGAGAGCGGACCGCCTTGCGGGGTCCCTTCGTCCACCGGTCGGACCAAACCGTCTTCCAATACCCCGGCATTCAGGAATGCCCGGATAAGCTTGAGCACGCGTTTATCAGGTATTCGTGCGGCGACGCGCGACATCAGGATGTCGTGGTTAACTCGGTCGAAAAATCTTTCCAGATCGAGATCAACCACTACGTTGTAGCCATCGGCGATGTAACGCTGTGCCTGGGCTACAGCCTGGTGGGCGGACCGCCCCGGCCGAAATCCGAAACTGTGCTCCGAGAACGTCGGATCCCATCGCTCTTGGAGAACTTGCAGCATGGCTTGTTGAATCAGGCGGTCGACGACACAGGGGACGCCGAGTTTTCTGATCCCGCAATCCGGCTTCGGGATTTCTACCCGTTTAACCGGCTGCGGCCGATAGTTTCCGTCGAGCAGTTGAGACCGAATGTTTGGCCAGTGCTCACGCAGGAAAGCCTTTGCGTCGTCGATGGTCATCCCATCAACGCCAGGGCTTCCTTTGTTCCTTTTAACACGCTTCCACGCTCTTTCGAGGTTCTCTCGGTCGCACACCTCCTCCATTAGTTGTTCTGTGAAAGTCGAGCTTTCGGTGGCTGATTTCGCCATGAATGGTTCGGTCTCCTCGTCACCGCGCGCCGGGGCTTCACCCCACTCCTTCGGTTCCAAGGCCAGCGCTTGCTGGTTGTTCTGCCGCTTTCTATTCACGAGATACCAGTCCTATTTGCTTCTCTCGATCGTTCGGGCCTTCGGCCATCGTTTCCGGCTCCGCCTATCTGTTTCTCCACCTTTCGGCCTTGGAGTGCCTCAATAGCTTTGCCGACAGCCTGACCTAATACGCCCTCTGCTGACTTCTGCCCGGCGGTCAGACGACCTCGCGGTCGTCTCAGTCGCCCGAGGGCGACGCCGGGCAGACCTCCCGGGGTAAGCTCAATCGCCTTCGGTGCACAACCGCCGGATCTACGCTTCGCATCCTTGATGGATCTGGACTTCGCGATGTGTCGCCCGCTCGTCCGACGCTTGCGCCTCATATCCGTTTTTTGTTCATCAGCTCGCACCTTTGATCCACGCTTCCTTCAGACCCCGCCTCGCGACGGCAGCCCTTGCGTTTCACTACCCCTTCACCTCCATCAGGTTGGGTGGAAGACTTTCACTTCCGAGCTATTGAGCATGCCCGGCACACGACTAAACCGCTCACGCGGTAGGGCGCCGCGGCTGGCGACGGAGCCAAGACGATAGCGCAATGGGGCGTCCTGTCTTGAGATCGAGGGGTT
>NZ_JBANAZ010000145.1:0-5512 GCF_059803455.1 Bradyrhizobium sp. UFLA05-108
AGTTGAGGCCCTCGCCAAAAAATGGGCAGGCAAGCGCGCCAAACGCAGCTAACCCGCGGCCTGCACCGGAGGGTTACTCTGAAGAGAGCACGAGGTCCGGAGTGCCTAGGAGTCCGGACACGCTTTTTAGATCAAGGACTTAGCCGATCTAACCAATTGAAAGTACTTAAATAAGCATTGCCCATCGTTGCCGACGATCGCGCTATATAGTTATGGTCCGTGGACCCAAATTGGACCCAACATCAGGTCCGGTGACATGCCTCGCACAATGCGCTTGCCGCTGAACCGACTGAATTCGGTGCCGCGCTAATAGTCTAACTATCGTTCTGAACGATCACCGCTGGACTGGTCTGGCGATCTTCGCGCAGTGGCTGCACGCCAGTCGATATGCCGTACGAGCCCCAGGATTGTTCGGGTAACAGGGGTTGCTACGCCACGCTCGTCTGCATGGCGGACCACCGCGCCGCATATCGCCTCGATCTCGGTGGGTCTACCTGCAATAACATCTTGAAGCATGGAAGGCTTATGATGGATGTGGTGTGCGAGCGCATCGGCCAACATCTCTTCCACATGCTGCTGCTCAACGGCAAAGCCGCAGGCGATCGCCGTACTACAAACCTCCGAGACAATCTGAAAAGCCAACGCCCGCGTTTCCGTGTGCGCGCCGATTTGACCCACCGCTGATCCGGTGACTGCGCAAAGGCCGTTCAAAGCGGCGTTGAACGCGACCTTCTCCCAGATCGCCGTTTCGGCATGTGGATCGATTACCGCATTGAGCCCGCTCCGCGCGAAGAGATCGGGAAGGAGGTCCAGCGTCGGCGAGGCAGGTTCGCCTGCCGCCGCGAGCCGAGCAACGCCGCGACCGTGAGATTCGACGCTGCCCGGCCCCCTAATATCGGCGGGGTAGGTTGTGATGCCGATCAGCACATTTCGAGGATCGGCGAACTCGGTGAGAACAAGCTTGTTATCGAGCCCGTTTTGCAGGCTCAAGAGCGCCGTGTTTGGGCCGATCGAGCTACGTATGGCGGTTAGTGCCTGCTTCGTGTGCATCGCCTTCGTGAAGACGATGACGAGGTCGTAGACGGCATTCACCTCGGAGGGAAACAGAACCGGGACGTGAATGCGGCGCTCGCCTGCATCCGTCTTGAGGTTGAGGCCGTTCTTGCGAATCGATTCGACATGAGCGGCATCGAGGTCGATTAGGGTGACATCTGCTCCGGCCTCGAAGAGACTGCCCCCGAATAAGGATCCCATTGCGCCGGCTCCGAGAACGGCGACACCGAATGAGTGGCTGCTCTGGTCGGACATCGTTCCTCTTCCCGGTATTGTCCAGTTCTAGCTGGATTGGCTCATTGTGGCGCAGAACAGCACGCTTCACCTGTCCCGCGGTCCGTCGTCCGATCTCATCGGTTCTTAATGGATAATGATTGCCCAGAGTGCCCGCCGGAGCCTCAGTAGATGACGGCATATCTATCACACATGGTACATTTACTGTACTGAGCCCGAACGCTACCGAGCGCCTAGGTGATTTCCTTTGGGGGGCCTAGCTGTTGGCTTCTTCGCCAAACATTGCCTTCGCTCGACTTCTTGCCAGCGATCCGTAACCAGAATGTCGCAGTTGGGTCAGACTCGCAAAAGCTCGTGCCGAGCATAACGAGTCCGCTATACCCCCGAAAATCGGCATAAGAGCTCACCTTGCGAAGGTCTGCGTCGGGCCGATTAATCACTGGTATCTCTGAGTCGCAACCGCGGCCTTTTTCAACGGAATCGGCCAGTACCCGAAAAGCCAGAAAGCGCCGGCGTTGATCTACGTCAAAGAATGTACGGTGGTGAGCTCCAATATTTTCTTCTCTGCCGAGCACATTGAAGATCAGAAGGGCAGAGTAATTTCACGGTACCCGCATTCTGCACGCGATCAGCGACGCGCAAGTCGTAACTGGGAGGAGAAACCCATGTCACGTACGAAACTCATATTTTCAGCCGCGTTATTGGCCTCGGCCCTTTCAACGCAATTGATTGCTGCTGAGGTTAAGGTCGATCAGCAGACCTGCTATACGGGACCAGCCCACCTCATTCAGCACGCTGACGGAATGGTGGCTGGGTCGTATGCCGTTATCGGTACGTCGCCTGGAACGGAAGGGACCCCATTTCACATGATGTCAGGGCAGTGCCTAGGGGCATTTTCGGACGTCAGCGGCCAGCACGACGAAAACGGCAGTTGCGAGTTCGTGGACGCGGCCGGCGACAAGTACTTTGTCGTGTATTCCCGGAAGGGAGATCCTGCCAAGGCCGAGGGGACGTACCGTGTCGTTCACGGCACGGGCAAATTCGCCGACATGAGCGGAAGCGGGAAATGGATGCCCATCGGTAACTTCCCGCCCAGCGGCATGCCAAACATGTTTAACGGCTGCAATCACGAGTGGGGGGCGTATACCATGAAATAGGTGGCAGGATGTTCGGGAAGGCGCTTGTGCGTCTCTGTGCAAACAAGGCAAGCGCAATGTCGGAGTCGGTTCAAACCGGTAATACTCTGACCGAGCGGAATATTTCCGCTTAGCCCTCAAGATCAAGCACGAGGGCTGAACCACAAGGAGAGCCCAACTTCTGGAGAGCGCGCTGGGTGACATCAGCCGTCGGCGCATCAACGGATGGCCAGACCGCCATGCGCATCCGCCGAACGGCTCTGGGTGACCAGGGAAGGGGTCCAAGGAGGTTTCGAAAATGCGGACGCGAGCAGGTAAGGTCCGCAGGTCTAGCAAGGTGAGTGCCGGTGAGGCTTCAAACCTGATGCGGCGCCCGGCTTTCGAAGAAGCTCGGACAAGGGGGCCTCGGCCTCAGTTAAATCGGACGCCAAATGGCCGTGCTGTTTAGCTTTACATTTCTGGATCTGAAATGCGGGTCAGCATCTTCACGTGCGGTCCTGCCCGTTTGAAGATCGGCTCCCAAAAGGCATAGGCCGTCTCGGCGAAACTCGCGCTTATGGTGAACTTCGTGAGCGCCCCCCGATATGCCGCCTGTCGCCGGCAGCCCTGCCCCTCGACAAGATGCCAGATGAATTGAGCGACCTGGCGCGCATACGTGCTCGGACGCCCTCGGTGGTTGGGTACGATCTCAAGCCGCATGGTCCCGGTGTCGCGCGTCTCTGGTTCGGTGATATTGGCAAGCCAGATGAAGATTGATGGGTCAATACTCCCGGCATAGCCGTCGCGCTTGAGTTGCTGATTGATCATAGAGAACGCGCTGGCGGCTTCTCTGAAGCATTCGCTCAGGATGAAGTTCGCCTGATTCTCCAGCTTGCCGCTCTGAAGATCGTCCAGCAATCTGACCGCCTCGTCTGTGAGCCGCCGCATGTATCGCAGTTGCGGCTGCCTCGCGCCTTCGGATGGTTCCTTCTGCACAACCAGCTCGGGCGCATCCGCGCAGAACTCCGTTGTGGTTTCTTTGCGAACGATCAGAAAATTGCCTTCAAGAGTGGAGCTGCCGATGTCTTTCGACTCGGCTTCGTCTTCCACCCGTGTCTCCACGAGGTTCTTTGCATGGTCCAACGCAGCATTCAGGCTGGCTTTGATGTTTTCAAAAGCTCCGTTTTGATAGTCCTTGGCAATCTCCACCATCATCTCGTTGGTAATGTCGGAATCTAGGAGTTCGTCCTTGCGCGGCGCCGCCGCATTCCGAGATTCAAGCACCGCAACGGGATTCGGAGCCATCGCTTGCCTTGCAAGGATTGTTTGATCAGACGTCTTCTCGCCTGTGTGCTCCGATCGCGGATTGGAAGCAGCAGTCCCGCTGGACAACACAAACAAACCATCGTCAATGGCTCGGCTCGCCGCCGCGGTAAGCTCTACCAGCGAGCGTCGCGCACAGCGCGTATGGCTAGCATGCCGCCGTTTTTGCGTGTGGCTCATGATCTAACGACCCCTCGACAAGCTTTTTCAAGACCCAGCGCCACAGCTCACGAACTTCCTCCGAGGCTCTTCCCTCTTGTGCAAACTCGGTCACGCCTAATCCTGCCCCAAGCGCGTCCTGGTGGTCATTGCGATGTCCGACGTAGGGAAGCGCAAGCACCCCGAGCGAATTGAGCGACGTTGCAGCTTCACTCACGCGGCAGCCCCGCGGTGGCGTCTGATTGAGGACGAAAGCAAATCGGCGGTTGAGCCTACGAATAGCAATCAACGTCGGTATCGCGGCTTCGATGTCGGCCAGACTCGGACGCACCGGGATCAGGCAAAGGTCGGCCCTCGCGATGGCGCGTATGGCCAGTGCATTGTTCGTGGCGGCGGTATCGAGGATCGCAAGCGAGATTCCCTCAGCTTCAAGGCTGACGAGCGCCCCTTCTATTTCGGTGGGATCGGAGACCCGAACGACCCGCGGATAGGGATGGCCGCGCCGTTCTTTCCATTTTGAAATCGTGCCTTGTGGATCCGCCTCGACAATTGCGACTCGGTCCCCGTTCACCATCGCTGCGACTGCAATTCCGACCGCCAGCGTGCTCTTGCCGCTTCCGCCTTTTTGGGTAACCAGAGCAAGGATATACATCTCCTGCGCTTCCCGGATGACAACGACATGAAACGCACGAGTCGTCGAAAAAAATGGGACTACCAATCGGTGACCTACCACTCCTCATCGTGAATCGCATCAAGAGCGAGCGTGGAACTCACAACCAAATCAAGATCCAGCCACTAACGATATACCGCGCTATACGTTGTAACGCTGGCCGGTCCATACATGCGGGCCAAAGGGCCACTTTCAGAGTCCTGAAATTTCAGAGATCAATCCAGCTCCAGGAGTGCTCCAAACTCATTCTCGTTCATCTGCGCAAAATCATAACGCGGGTAAACGTCCCTTGCCTGCCTGAAGAAGAAGTCGCCGAACGCTTTTGCCGCATCGAAGCGCAGCGGGTGATTGACGTGAGCGAAGGCGATCTGGGTGAAGAATGGCTCGGTGCCGGCAATAGCAACAGACTCGATGTGATCTGGGAATATTCGTGCCCAGTAAGAAACTAGATGGTGCCATGTAAAGGCTACGTCCGCGTAACCGCGGGCGACCATCTCAGGAAGATCGCGATGCATGATGCCAAGCCGGCCTGAGAAATCCGCCTCTGCTGCGACGAGAGCATCGGCTGCGGCTTTTCCCAGCAAAGTCTCCGTGGCAGCAAGGCATTTTGCTCGAACATCGCCGGTATCCGGCAGCGCGATCCGCGTACCTGGACGTATCACGTCAGGCAGCCCGCGAATGCCGAGCGGATTACCCTTCCGAACCAGCAGTGCGACGCCGCGATTCCTGCAGAAGAACCGCGCCTCACGCTCGACCACTCCCTGCTGATGCAACTGCCGCAATGGTTCTGGGTAGCCCATGAAGATATCAGGATAGAAGCCGGAGCTACGGCTGACATCGAGCGTGAGGTTGCCAAGCGCAACGCTCCCGGTGCGGATCATCGTAACCCTCCGGTGCAGGCCGCGGGTTAGCTGCGTTTGGCGCGCTTGCCTGCCCATTTTTTGGCGAGGGCCTCAAC
>NZ_JBANAZ010000146.1:0-5494 GCF_059803455.1 Bradyrhizobium sp. UFLA05-108
CCGATCATCTCGCGCAGCAGATCGGCGTCAGGGGTCTTCTCTACAAGCGTCCGCAGGTTCATCATGTCGTCGGTCATCGGTGGTTCCTCGAATCAGGTTGGTGTCGCAATCCAAACCTTACCGACGAATCATCGGTGACCACCGCAAAGCCGCCCGCCCGCTACGGCGCTATTGGAGGGCGCGCGTGCGGACGGCTTTGCTCTACAGAGCTACACCACCTCCGAGGACACGACCTTTCTGCACCGCAAATCAAATCGGGCGAGTCACTTAATGAACAGGATTAACTATTGCCGTGGAGACATCATTAGGACAACTGCTTTGACTGATCATGGGGAAGAGCTGACGGCTGAACCTTTTGGCTGGCCGACCCAGGCTGGTAGTAGTCCGGAGTGGCGGGAGGGTTGGCTTCCTTTAGCATCGAAAGAAATTCGATCCTGACGGGAGCCCGGGGCCCGTGGAGTGGCTGGCAAGACAAGTCTCTTTTACGACCCTGCCAATCCAGAACTGGATGTTATTTGCACTTGCGGGTCTGATCATCGGTGCAGTGTTCGTCTTGATCGTGCGCGTGATGTCATCGCGGAGCTGAGCTGCAGCGCGCAGACCGGTCCCGAGCAGCCTCACTCCGTCGCCAACTTCGTTTCGATATAGGCGTTCACGGTTTCAGCAAAGGAGCGCTGAACTCCAACCACGGCATTCTGCTGGGCTAGAACGTCCTGCTGGAGAAGTCGGAGACCGCTCTTGCGGGCCATGGCCGGGGTGACCTCCAGATACTCGTTGATAGCCCTTTCAGCCAAGGAAACGGCATTTGGATCTCCCTTAGCTATCAGTCGGCGCAGGATGCCTCGACAGTTATCCAAGTGCGGCATGGGCCGAATATGCAGCCAGATTCGAAGTGAGGACACCCCAGAATTCAGTGATGGTGAATCCTGGGGCGGTTCAGGACCCGAGCGCAAACTGGAGCGGCGGCCTCGAAGGGCCCATGCACCCCAATTATTTCTTCAGGCAATCCCATTTCCCGCGCCATCCGACCCGGTATGCCGGCCGGGGCGCTATTTCCGACGCGACGATCCGACGCGCACCATCGACGAAAGCCGCTTTCGCTCGTCTCGGTCCATTCCTTTGGCTTCGTTGATTTCATTTCGAGATCATCCGCCGGTCCGGCCGGGTCGGTATTGGAAAATTTCCGGTGGCGACCCTTGATGTCAAACGCCATCCGGAACTGCCCCCTCAATTTTCCATGGCGCGCGACACCATTGACGGCTTGGCGCAGGCGAGGGGGGATCAGCACATCATCGACGAACTGGAGCATTTCAAAGGGCTCTCCCTGGAGCTGGCGACAGCACCTCGCCCGAGGGCGCCGACTTGCGGTCGTTCGCGATCAACAATCGATTGGGCAGGGCCATAGGCGGCCCAGATTACCGGACAACGGACCCAGACCTGGCTCGCCGTAGCAGCCAGCCGCCCGCCTTGCTCAGCGGTCGTTACTGGCATCACCTCCATCATCAGCGGCCGGCCGGTGAGGCAACCGATCCAGAATTCCAGGACCAGGTCATCTCCAAGTTGGGCGAACTGACTGGTATTGTGTTTTTTTAGTGGACCACAGGTCGGTTTCGGCGCCGGGCACTCCGCCGCCGGCGTCTCCGATGCATTATTCGAGGGCCGCGGCGAGCGAAGCGCAAATCAGTGGCGCGACAGATACAATGCGAGCGACCCGCCACAGCAGCAGCCTCGAAAGCTTCCGACAGCGCGAAATTGTCGTTTGAAATCTATGGGGCCGTTTGGCTGCGATTTGTCGGAAGTGCGCTTAAAAAACCTTGCAAAAGCATCTGACTTCCAAGCTGAATACGAGGGTTCGCCCACTCCGATCTATTGAACGATTTATTCTGCCCAAAACGATATAGACGTCACTCAGTCCCCCTTCGTCCCAGGGGGGATGATTGCTACGGTTGTCCCGAGCCGCCCGCTGCGCCATAGACTTGGCCCGTGGCGTAGCTGGCATCTTCCGCGGCAAGCTGGACGTAGATCGATGCCAACTCCGCCGGCTGGCCGGGACATTGACGCGGATACCGCGCGGGGCGAGCTGCTTTGCGAGCGACTTGACGTAGTTCATCGTTGCCGCCTTGGTTTGCGCGTAGTCGTAGAGATCGGGAGAGGGATCATAGGCCTGCTCGGGTGCGGTGCCGATGATGCAAGCCCCCGGTTTCAGGTGCGGCAGCGCCGCCTTGATGATCCAGAACGGCGCGTAGACATTGGTCTTCATCGTGGCATCGAAATCCTCCGACGAGACGTCGAGAATCGAGTTGCGTGCCTGCTGTCGCGCCGCGTTGCAGACGATGATATCGAGTCCACCGAAGCCTTGCACGGCGCGTTCGACCAGCTCATTGCAGAATGCTTCGTTCCGGAGATCTCCGGGGATGGCGAGGGCAACGCGGCCCTCCTTCTTGATCAGTGCGACGACGTCCTGAGCGTCCGGCTCCTCGTTCGGCACGTAGTTGATGGCAACGTCCGCCCCCTCGCGCGCGTAAGCGATGGCCGCTGCACGGCCCATGCCGGAATCGCCGCCGGTGATCAGCGCCTTGCGGCCGGCGAGCCGGCCTGAGCCCTTGTAGCTGATCTCGCCGTGGTCGGGTCGCGGATCCATCTGGCTCGCAAGGCCAGGCCAGGGCTGTGATTGCTTCTTGAAGGGCGGCTTCGGGTAGCGCGATGTCGGGTCGACCGGATCCTGCTCGGGCATGTGCTCGTTTCCTTTCGCCGTTGCTGAAGGCAGCGAAGCCGCGGCAAGACCCGCACACGCCGCGTGAACGACGTGCCTGCGCGATACCGATGACTTACCGCTCATGAGTTCTCTCCGCCGGTTCCAGCTCTCAACGCGCGGAAAGAAGCATCGTTGCTAGGAGTTCGATCGGATGCCGGTCAGCCTGCCGGCATCCGGATGAAGCGGGAAGTCTTACTTGCTGGACTGGCCGACGCTCGGTGCCTTGCCGAGCTCCTGCGCCATGTCGAGATGATGCTTCAGTGCCGGCAGCGTCTTGCCGGCCCAGTTCTTCATCTCAGGATTGTCGCCGCCATTGGCATAACGCTCGAACAGCGATACCGCATCCTTGTGCGCGCTGACCTGATAGGAGTCGTAATCCGAGCTGAAATCCTTGCCCGATGCGGCCTTGAGCTTGTCGAGCTTGCTCTGGTGCGAACTGTCGAGCACGGTCGGAGCCGTGGCTCGAACCTTGCCGCTGTCGACCAGCTGCTTCAACTCGCCCGAGGTCTTGGTGTGATCGGTCACCATCTGTTGGGCGAAGGTCTTCTCCTGCGCGTTACCCTTCTGCTCGGCAAGCTTACTCGATTCGATCTCGAACATGTCGCTGATGGCGACCTCCTTGACGAAATCGGCCGTGGTGGGAGCCACGCCGAGCACCGAGTTCACGCCGGTTTTCTCGCCGACCGATTGCGCGAGCACAGGGCTTGCAAGCAAACAGCAGCCGAGTGCAATTATTGTCCGTTTCATGATTTCTAGTCCCTTTAACTTTAGCCGCAGCTTCATCGCTCAGCACGTTATGCATAGTGCCGACCAACCTTCTGTCGAAGGCGTTGTTCCAAGTCGTAGCGGCCGGAGCGGGCTTGCTCTCGCGCGATCAAAGAAATGGACGGAAGCCATAGCGAAGCGCAAAAGGTAGGTCGTTGGCAGCCTCAACCTTCAAGAGCCGCACATAGGGCCCGCTCTCGTGCATCTCGAGCCTGTAGCGTCCGATCGCGCGTTTCGTCCAAACTTGTCTCCGCTTGCTCTGGCCGCGGAGAGGAATGGCGCGTTGATCTTCTCGATATGGAGGCGGCCCGATCACTTCGCCCAGTGATTGGCGACGCCACCTTTTAGCGGACGAATCGGTAAGTCCGGTGGCGGGTAGGATAGTCTCCGCGACCTGGGTGAATTGCACCTCTCTGTAGGCCGCCGGCCGAGCCAGATGCGCTGCCGGTCGTGCCGCTGGCTCCAGCTCCTGTACCAGTCGTTCCGGCCGATCCAGCGGTGCCTGCTGCCGCCGTGCCTCCCATGCCAGATGATCCGCCAGAACTTGCGCCTGCTCCTGCTGCTGCGCCTGCTCCGACACCTGCTCCTGCTCCTGCGCCTGCTCCGACACCGCCAGTACCTGCACCAGCACCGGCACTACCAGTTCCGCCAGCACTTTGGGCATATGCGAGGCTAATCGGTGCGCCAGCCAACAAGGCCGCGGTCAGAATTGAGAACACCATCTTCGACATTTCAGTTTCCTCGTTTTGCAATGCCCGACCAACCGAGCCCACGAGCAGACGTTCCTACGAATAGGAACGCTCAGCAGCGAGGGCGAGTTGAAGGGTAGCTTCCGCCACTGGATACAGACCGGCTTGGCGCCTCGTTGGCGGCCTCAGCGATCCTCGAAGCTGGGGCCGCTTTCGCGAGATCCGCGAATGGCTTTTCAGCCGAGGAACCAACGCACCTGTCCCTGATTGGCTTTCTATGATTAACGAACCCAAGTCGACCCATATTCAACCCCGGCGCGCGTCTGCCTCGGCGTTGCTTTTATTGGCGTGGCACTGCTCGTAGCGGCGCTTCTTATGGGCATGAATCCATGACGTACGGCCGCCTAGGCCTTGATCCCGGCGCGCCCAACTCCGGGCCGCTGGCCTTCAGCGTGTAGAGGAACGGCGCGTTGATCTTCTCGATGGATGCGTCCGCCTGGACGGACTCGATGCCCCTAGCGATCACGACCAACTTGCGCGCGGCGGCATCGGGGGTGGCGTAGGGTCGTTCTGCGGCGAGCTACATGCGCCCATCATGTCGGCTCTGATCCTCCCCTGAGATGGTGCCACGTCTGCCGCAGGTCATGCAGATGAGCCATCCGAAACCTGGTACCGACAGCCTCTACCCATTAGGTCATAGGCGCTGTCGTTCGTCGCGGATGCCCGCAGGGGTAGCGCCTCGCTGTACGCCCCGAGCAGCCGCTGATATGCTCGCGCGATTGGGACCTTAGATTGCAGTCCGCAAGACAGACTTCGGTGCGAGCCGGCTTTTTGATCGAGGATCGATCCCGCTCGCAGTTTCCGCGCTAACGACTTTAACGCTCAACGGCATTTTCAAGCGGCTGCCTCGTCCTCCTCACATCAGGAGATATGCCATGGCTGCATCGGACTGGCGTCTCGAAGGCGAATGGATCAAGAATTGTAATTGCGCGTTTGGCTGCCCCTGCGATTTCAATGCCCGGCTGCTTTTGCAAGGGGCTGGTCGGCATGAGGATCGGCAAAGGCCATTTCGAGGGCACGAGGCTCGATGGTCTCTGTTTCGCGGCCACCGTCGATTTCCCGGGAGCGCTGCACGAAGGCAACGGGAAGATGCAGCCCATCATCGATGAGCGCGCGACGGCTGAGCAGCGCCAGGTGCTGTTTAACATGACTGAGTCACGCGGCCGGTCTAGCTCTCATGATCTCCGGCGCGATCTTGCTTGCGCGCGGAATGTGAAGTTCGGGA
>NZ_JBANAZ010000147.1:0-5274 GCF_059803455.1 Bradyrhizobium sp. UFLA05-108
AGTTGAGGCCCTCGCCAAAAAATGGGCAGGCAAGCGCGCCAAACGCAGCTAACCCGCGGCCTGCACCGGAGGGTTACATTTGATCTTGGGGACGTTTTCTGTTCGTGAGTGAGTGAGGATAGCGAGATGGCCGAGCCGCAGACCCACGTTTTTCGCGTGTCATTAAGTCCGAAGGTTTACCGAGATTTCGAGATACTGAGCGCAAAAAATCTCTACGACTTAGCCGGAGAGATCATTCGAGTCTTCGGCTTCGATTTTGACCACGCTTTTGGCTTTTACAGCAAATTGACTGGAGATGTCTTCGGCTCGCCTGTCAGGTACGAGCTGTTCGCTGACATGGGAGAGAGTGAGGCTCGCAGCGTGAAGCGAACCCGGGTCGTCGAAGCCTTCCCGACGGTCGGCGCAAAAATGACATTCCTTTTTGACTACGGTGATAACTGGCAGTTCCGAGTTGAAGCCATCGGTCGGAACAGCAAGCAGGCAGGGGGCAAATATCCGAGGCTTCTCAAAACCATCGGAGAGGCGCCCGAGCAATACCCAGAGCCCGGACGATGAGTGACGGATCCCTATCTGTTCTGTCCTCGCCGCAAGGTACCGCTCGCTGCAGAACCAGAATCGGATCATCCGGGTCTAGGGTTGGATTCGCTCCCCCTGTACCAAGCGTACGATTTTCTACGCCGCACTTGACGGAAGTCGCTTGAGCACTCCCCGCCAATTCCGCTCACGCAGCGAAGCAGATCTGACGATCGGCGCGCAGTGGAGGCGGCCGATTTGCACGCACTTTATTTTCCCACAAGACCGCACTTGCTGCGGTCAAGTGGGCGGAACGCCTGGTCCGGTGGGACAGTCGCGACGAGCTTGACCAAATCCCACGGGCCCTTGGATTCCTCGGGCGTCTTCGCCTGAACTAGATAGAGATCGCGCACCATCCGCCGGTCGTCGCGGATGCGGCCGTTTTGCGTATAGGCATCCACAACGGGCGTAACCCTCATCTTCGCCATGACGGTCGGACCGTCATCTGAATCGGTGTCCTTGACGGCCTGGAGATAATGTCGCACGGCCGAATAGACACCCGCCTGGATCTGCGATGGCATGGCGTTCCGCCGAGCATAAAAAGCGTCGGAGAAGCGGCGAGCGGCCGGCGAGGCGTCCTCGAAGAAGCTGGTCAGGATGAGATCGCCGTGTGTGGCCTTTAAACCGACCGCGTGAATGTCGACATTCTGAAATGACATCGGCACGATCTTCATGCCTTGGGCGGCCAGCCCGAATTCTTCGGCCTGCTTGATGGCCGTGGCATTGTCGCCGGCGACATTGAGGGCCAGGATCTTGGCGCCGGATGACTGCGCCTGCAGCAGGAATGAGCCGTAGTCGGGCGTGCCGAGCTGCGCCTTGACGCTACCGGCGACCGTTCCTCCGAGTTCGGCAATCCGTGCCCGCGCCGTCGCCTCGACGGAATGTCCGAACGCATAGTCGCCGGTGATGAAGAACCACGGCTCCTTGCTTGACTGCATGATGCCCGAGACGAGCGCGGTGGCGGTGGAGTAGGCGTCGTGCGTCCATTGCACGCTGGTCGGCGCGCAAGCTTCATCGGTGAGCTGGTTGGCGCCCGCGCCGGAGATCAGAAAAACGTGGGCGTTCGCGCGCACGAGCTCCTGTACTGCGAGTGCCGCACCGGAGCTGCCGCCATCCGCAATCGCCTGGACGCCGTCGTTGAACCATTTGCGCGCGAGCGAAGCCGCAACGTCCGGCTTGTTCTGATGGTCGGCCTGCAAGATCTCGATCGGCTTGCCATTGATCCTGCCGCCGAATTCGTCCGCAGCCATCCGCGCCGCTTCAACTGAACCCAGTCCCATGGCGGTTGCAAAGATGCCGTTCATGTCCGTGAGTACGCCGATGCGAATGGCATCGCCCTTGATCTCTGCGTGGGCAACTGAGCCGGTGAGAATGAGGGCGAGTAGCAACGCAAGCGTGGACTGTGTGCGGTGGCCGGCCATGTCGTTTCCTCGATCTGTTGTTGTGAGAATTCTTCCCGTCGTCGGTCGCGACATTTGTTCCGAGAGGCCGCTATGTGGGCTCGGCGATCACCGGATTGCGCAGCGTCCCAATGCCGGAAATTTCGATTTCCACCGTGTCGCCGGCGCGCATCCACAACGGCGGCGTGCGCTTCAGGCCGACGCCGCCGGGCGTACCTGCGACGATCACGTCGCCGGGGACGAGCGGGCATATGGTCGAGATGTATGCGATTAGTTCAGGGACGGCGGTGATCATGAGATCGGTGGTCGTATTCTGCACGACATTGCCGTTGAGGCGGGTCTGGAGCGTCAGCTTGGACGGGTCAGGGATCTCGTCGGAAGTAACGAGCCAGGGCCCAAAACTGCCGCTCTCGGCAAAGGTCTTGCCGGCGAGAAACTGGCTGGTGTGGCGCTGCCAGTCGCGGACGCTACCCTCGTTGTAGCAGGCGTAACCTACGACATGTTCGAGTGCACGGCTTGTTCGGATGTGGCGGCCGGTCTTGCCGATGATCACGGCAAGCTCGCCCTCATAGTCAAAATCGTCACTGACCTTTGGCTTTATGAGCGGCTGCTCATGTCCGACCTGACTGGACGCAAAGCGGGCAAAGAGGGCCGGCTTCTCGGTGACAGCGCGACCGACCTCTGCAACGTGATCGCGATAGTTGAGGCCAACGCAGATGATCTTGTCGGGATCGGGAATCACGGGCGCAAAGGAGATATTGTCCAGAGGATGATCGGGACGGCTTGAATCCACGATCTGTGCCGCATCCGCCAACCGATCGGCTTCGAGCAGCTTGCGCAGGGTTGGGCAGCCTTCGCGCCCGAGGCGAGCGCCAAGATCCACGACGCCATCGTCCTTGAGAGCGCCGTAGCTCGAACGGCCGTCCACCGTAAAAGAAAGCAATCTCATGATAGATCCTTCACCATTCTGAAGTGGGTCGGGCCGCACTCGGCACCTCAGCAGAGGCGCACGCCGTTGCGACCAGCAGGTCGAGTTCGAGATCGCTTCGCGCCGCGCCCCGCACATATCGGTCGGGGCGAATCAGCGCCGCATGCACGTTGTGCTCTCGCAACCAGTGGGGAATATCTGCTGCGTCCTCACCGCTCAGCACGTCCATTCCCGCCTGCGTGAGCGACGCACAGGCGCGCGCGGAGAGCTCCGCGGTTCTCTCGATCAGCAGGACGGGGGCGTACCCGGTTCGATCGTCGCTACGGCGGCCATCGGTCAGCATAAATTGCGGGGCAAGCTGTCCGGCGAGCGGAAGCGCATCAATCGCGAGGCCGGGCCCGAGTAAGGGCTTGCAAACCTCCAGCTTGAGCGGCGCATTCTCGCGCGCTTGGCCAGCCGATAGACCGGTATCCATGGCCTTGGTGTTGATCACGCCGCCGAGGCGGATCGCGAGCTCGATAAACTCGCGGACATGAGGCGAACGTTCGGTCTGATAGCTGTCGAGGAGTCTCGGATAGGCACGCTCGGCAATGACCTCGCCAAGCTTCCAGGCGAGGTTCGCGACGTCGCGGATGCCGGCGCACATGCCTTGGCCCAGGAACGGTGGCGTCTGGTGTGCGGAGTCGCCGGCGAGCAGGAGGCGTCTGTAGCGCCATTGCTTGGCGATGGCCGAATGGAAGGTATAGACGGCGGCGCGTTCGATCTCGGCGTCGTCAGGCGAGATCCAGCGGGACAGCAGCTCCCAAACCTTCGGGGGCTGCGTGATCGTCTGAGCATCCTCGTCCGGATGCACGGTGATCTCCCAGCGCCGGCGCTTTCCTGTGCCGCGGATGTAAGTCGCTGGCCGGCGGGAATCGCAATGCTGGATGCTGTGGTTGCCGAGATCGGGCCGCTCGCGCTGCAGCAGAGCATCGATCACCAGCCAGCGCTCGTGAAAGCCGAGATCGTCCATGCCGGACCCGATGAAGCGCCGCACCAGCGAACGGGCTCCGTCGCAACCGACCACGAATGCCGCGCGGACCTCCGAAATTTGCCCATTTGTGAGAGTCTCATAACGCACGCGCACGCCGCGGTCGTCCTGATCGAGCGCGAACACGTCGCAGCAGTTGCGGAGCTCTACGTTGGACCAGCGCCGCAGGCCGTTGATCAGAATGTATTCGAGATCGGGTTGGTGGAAGCGATAGCTGAGATGCCAGCCCATCGCCGTGAGCTCTGGGGAGCGCGGCCAGTCCAGGATGAGCCGGCCCTCGGCGTCGACGAAGCGCATCCCGGGGCTCACATTGACATGCGGCAGGATCGCCTCGGCGAGCCCAATGGTCTGAAAGATGCGCATGCATTCGTCGTCGAAATGCACCGCGCGCGGCAGATGATAGGTTCGTGCCTCGCGCTCCAGCACCAACGTCCGCACACCGCAGAGGCCGAGCAGATTGGCGAGCGTCGCACCGACGGGACCGCGCCCGACGATCACAACATCGAAGTCCAAGCCTGTGGATCTATCTTGCATGCCCGCATCTGTTCTCCGGACGGGCCGCGACGGCAACCCCCGACGCACAGACTGTCCGCCACGCGGACGGACGGGCTAAGAGTCGATGGGAATGGCCACGGCAGCCTCCCGCAGCGGCGCGACGAAGTTGGCGAGCGCCTCATTCAAACTAAGCGCCGAGCGGATCCAGATGATCGAGATGCAGCCGAATACGATCTCGTCGCGCACGATCGCCACCGCAATCGAAGAGGTCCTTGAATTGAATTCTCCCTCGCTGCGGACGCCATATCCGCGCTCGGCAGTCTCGGCGATCATGCGCTGCAAACGCGGTTGTTCGAGAAACGGGCGATCGTCGGCTTCGTCGATACGGCGCAAATGATTGACGATTAGGTCGCGTTCGCTTGAGCCGCAGGCCGCAAGATAGGCCCTACCGGCAGACGTGCGCAGCATCGGCAACCGCCGGCCGATCATTCCCCGGTCGATCGAGAGCGGACTGCGCGAATGCGTGGTCTCCTGGATGACCATCGCCGCATTCTCGTAGGTGGAAAGGTCGACCGGCCAGACCAGGCTCTTGCTGAGGTCGGCGAGGTAAGGCGCGGCGGCCTGGCAGATCACCACGCCGGGATCGTAGCCGTCGCCGAGGCCGAGTGCCCGGCGCGTGACGCGAAACCGATCGTCGCTGGCGCTGCGCGCGACATACCCGAGCTCCTCCAGAGTCTCGAGCAGCCGGTAGACAGTCGGGCGGGGGAGGTCGAGCCGGCGCGCCACGTCGCCGGCCCGGATGCCGCCCGAGCGGTTGACCTCGCGCAGCACGTCGAGACCCCGCTTGA
>NZ_JBANAZ010000148.1:0-4953 GCF_059803455.1 Bradyrhizobium sp. UFLA05-108
GTACTCTCGGCATCAGACCGTTAGAACAGCCTTCCCGTCACGCTCGCAGGCGACGCAGCCGTCAGGAACGACCCCCCTTTGGGCCGTTCGACATGCGTAACAAATGGTTTTCCTACTAAGAGAGCTGCCGGTGAGCCACCCACCCTGACAGCAGGCTTGTTCTCATTGAGGGGACGTCACGAGGCGACAAAGCCGGGTGGCCCATGGAGGCCAGGACCATTGCGGCTCTCCCTGCTGATCACAAATGAAAAGCCTTGGCTGGTCCGCTCCAAATTTCCAACTCCTCGAGGGGACTATCGTGGCGGCTAAAGTGCAGGGCCATTTTTCACCCTCCACGTTCGCCCCCGGGCTCCTAGGAACTTATAGCTCCCGCTCCATCGATGGATGACTGCGGTTCTTTACCCTGATCCAGAACTTTTGCCGGCCTCCGCGGTAAGGTCGATCGCGGTGCTTCGACACCAAACCCTCCAAGCCGATGCGGCACGCCGCGCGGAATAGGTTTGGACCGAACTCGCCACGCTCGAACGGCGCCACGGTGATCCCATCCGGCCGGCGCGCCAGCAGCCGCTCCAGGTTCGTCTTGCGAAGGTGCAGTGGCAGCTCGCACAAATCGTCGCCGCCCATTGCCAGCACATCGAAAGCGTAGAGCTGCACCTCGTGATCGTGCTTGCGCGAGTGCAGCGCGTTGAAATCCGCGATGCCGTCCACTCCGAGGATCACGGCTTCACCATCGATGACGAAGTGCTTCTGTCGGTTCTTCAGCGCTTTCTCCGCGATCCACGGATAACGCTTAGTCCAATCGGTGCCGTTGCGAGATAGCAGGCGCACACGCTCGTTCTCCCGGATAACCCGGTAGCCATCGTGCTTCACCTCATGAATCCAGTCCGGCCCCGCCGGGACCTGTTTGCCGGCAGTAGCCAGGCAAAGCTCGTACGCCGTACGCATAAGTCGAAGATAGGAATGTGCGACAAATTTTTCGAATCGAAAGGGGCCGCCTTTCAGCGACCCCTTGCCGGTTGCAATCTTGTTCGGGATGGAAATGCCAGCCCCGGCGACCGGCACGTTATCGGTATCTAAATGCCAAGTGGACTCCGTACAACTACCGTGCGGAGCACTGTCCTAATTCCTCGGGATTTGTCAGTTTTCTGGCCCGAATTTTTAACATAAGCTAGTAACCACCAGCGGCATCTCGGGGCCGTCATGCCTTACGACAAAGAAGCATGGGCGCGATACATCGCCAGCCAACAAGAGCGCAGGCGAGCCATAAGCAGTTTTAGCGGAGAGATGATGCGTCGCTCCCGTGAGCAACTTACGCAGTCCTATGAACTCCTCGCGATCGAACTGCCCTACGTCTGGCATCCTGAGCCGCCGGACGAGAACTGTCCCCGGACCGACTTCGCTCGCGATCGGGAACAAGTGGCAACAGTGTGAGTCGGCGACGCGGCGTTCGGCTCCACAACGCAACGCCGCCACGAAAGGACCTCAGCTAGCGCCAGCCCCGGAGCTGAGGTCCTTTTTCCCTGACGCGAAACGTTGCTCATATCCTCGTGAGCCCATGGGATTTAATCCAATCTGCATGTCTTTAAGCCTGTCTGTGCAAAAGTGGACATAACGTGCTTGGCGCTTGATCTAGCCTAGCGTCGGCTTGGCCCGCCCAGATGCGCCAAGCAATCTCCAACGGCCCGGCATTCAGGGTTGTGCTGGGGCCGTTTCTCAGGCGCGGAAAGTGGAGGCGCCCATGAGCATCGAGCGTATGCACACATCCAAGTATTGGCGGATGCGAGCAGACGAGTTCCGCGCGAAGGCGGACAATTGCGAACACAGACAAACGGAAGATACGTTGCGTCGGGCGGCGAAACACTATGACGATCTGGCAGCTCGTGCTGAAAAAATCCGGACCGTCGAAGACCTCGAAGCGTAATGCCGCTGCAGAAGTGCAGGCCTGGTCACTGAGCCGCGTCTACTGGACTTCGCAAATCCGGCGATTGCGATCCTAGAGTTCGTCCCAACCGCTCTTCGTTGTCCGCTATTGCGTCGTAAGCGTCGGCCACGCTGAGATTTTGTCGCGTAGTTTCTTTGTTAGTCATCAGATCAGCAATGGCAGGTAAAGAAAAGTTTTGTTCGATCCATCGCGATCCGTCCGGACTAACCCATGAACCTCCTAATCGATTGGCGCAGCGGACGCGCCTTCAGAATGCCTGTCGGATTGAACCAGCAGCTCCTGAGTCTGACCAATTAGGGACATGTCGGTCGCGGTGACTTTAAGGGCAAGTATGCAGCAAAATTTCTCTTTCCGCTCGCTCGTCTGTGCCGCATCCAGGCGCCCCTAGCCTCAAATGAAAAGACGCGGCGCGAATTGGAGCAGATGGCGATTGAGTACGGCCGGAAGGCGGAACAGCAAGGCCAGCAGGATAGCTTAGCCCGCTCTGAAGTAAGGCCGCCTCAGTTGCCGGCCTCTCTTTTCAAGACCCGGACATAGCTGTCGTGCAGTTCGAGCCGGCCACGCTCGACTGCGATCCTCGCGTGTGCCCGATGCACGCCTATGTTTCGCCGGCTGTTCTTCTCTCGTTTAACGGCGTACGTGTCCTCCCCGAGTCCCGGGAAAATTACTGTCGGGAGCACTGTCCTGAAATTTCTTTCGCTAACGTTGGTTACCGGACAGAAAAAACCAACTAATGACGCTAACATCTTATACCGAGACAGGCTTATGGGCTGTCCCTTTGAGAGGCATACTTCAGAACCCCGCCCCTATTAAGCTTTCCGTTCTTCCCTGACTTGGGGCGGGGCCCTTATCGGAGTCACGCACTCAGCGGGGCAAACAGAATTAGCATCGCCAGTGAACAGGTTCACAGATTGCGTCGCTGGCTCACAACTAAAATGATTGCGGAATTCGTGGTGGAAATATCTCTAATCCAAGTGGGTATCATCATGAGAAATCTGTTCTTGATCGCAACGGCAATTGTCTCCGTAGCAGGCGCGACGACCCATCAAGCTCGCGCGTGCACTTTGCACTTTCCGGCCTTCGAAGTGACGGGCTTCCCGATCTCGCGGCTCCAAGTGGCAGTGCTGGGAGGAGCCCAGGTTGAGGAGAGTTCGGCAACGCCAAACCTGATGTCGGCGGGGATGCCCGCTTCTCCCAATCAGATCGCGGTTCTGACCCCACGCCCGAAGCCACGGATAGTTGCGGCGTCAGCCGATCCCAGCCAACTCACCATCGGGCTGGCGAGGCCTAGCTCGCAGAAGAGCACCGCGGACACGTGTGCCGCTGATTGATATTGGCAGACCCATTTTCGGTATCTTGCGCTACCCGCCTTCGGGCGGGTTCTTTTTGTAGCGAACCCTGCAACCGAACTCTCAGAGATTCGCATCGCGCTGGTGACGAGCTTGGGACCGGCAATCTGGAGCGTCAAAAGTCCAGGGCTCGGTTCTTCATCCGGTGCGCTTCATCCCGTCTGCAATTGCGCCCTCAACCTCAGTGGCGAGCAGGTGCTCCGCCAGCCGCATTAACAGCTCTCGCTTTTTAGGATCGGTTGCCAAGTCTCGGATTAACGCGCACTTCTCACTGCGCCTGCATGTCCTTCATCGGCGGCTTACCGCTCCTTTGCTGGAACGTTACAAATACATCCTTGAGCCAAAAGTGAACAGTGCGATACGGGTGTGTGCGATAGCCTTGCGTGGCGCGGCGCACCGCGTCCATCGGACCGCCGGCTCGCAAACCCTCTCCAGCCATTGCAGGGTCGGCTGGCCCGAGGGGGCGGTAAAGGTCGATCCAAAAAAAAATATCAAACTCAAACTCGGCGCACGAACTGCAATGTGTTCGTCGGGACCAAGCAAAGAGACACGATATCCGCTAAGGATATTTCTGTTTTGATGGCTCTAATGACCTCAAGCAGCCGCTGATCTCTGCTGCCGTTTCGCTGCGACGCAGCTTCCGCAACAGCGCCTCTCGTTCTTCCCCCGCAGCGAGACGCGCTTGTTGATCTCCGCCATCTGAGCGGCGGCGTGACAGGCGCGATTGAGCTGACGCGTGGTCATCGGCTGCGCCGGATCGCGGCCCGGGAACAGCCAGCCCTGCGGGCGCGCCGCCTTCCACCAGGTCCGCAGCAGTTCGAGCAGGCTCGGCGACAGCATGACGTTACGATCCTTGCCGCCTTTGCCCTGCTCGACGCGGATGATCATGCGCTTGCTGTCGATGTCGCAGACCTTGAGCGAGACCACCTCAGTGGCCCGCAGTCCCGCACCGTAGGCCACGCTCAGCGCTGCCTTGTACTTTAGCCCCGACGCGGCATCGAGCAGCCGCGCCACTTCCTCGATGCTGAGCACCACCGGCAGCTTGCGCGACTCGTGAATGACATGGGTATGCTCCACGATCTCGTGGCGCTTCAGCGTGATCCGGAAGAAGAACCGCAACGTGGAGACAGTCTGGTTGATGGTCGGCACGCCGACCCCGATCGCCGCCAGATGCAGCTTGTAGCGGCGCACGTCCTCGAAGCTCGCCGTATCCGGCGATCGCCCGAGAAACGCGGCGACGTTCTTGACCCTTTGCACGTAGTCGTGTTGGGTCTTGGGCGCGAGCTTGCGGATCGTCATGTCTTCGATCATGCGCCGACGCAACGGGCTCATTGCCTCGTCGGTCATGGGGATGCTCCTGTTTTGAGTGAAGGTTGCGAACCCCTCATCTCAAGACAGGACGCCCCGTGGCGCTATCCTCTTGGCTGTGTCGCCAGCCCGGCCGCCCTACCGCGCGAGCGGTTTAGATGCTATGGGCTGCGCGGCGAGACAATGGCACCATCGTCGCGGCAACAAAGCGATGGAGCGTCCCATGGCGAAGCAGAACGACCTGAGCAGATGCCTTATCACCCTTGAGCAAGACGCAACAGTGATCGCCGTGATCGAGATCGGCCAGTCGAGTTGGCTGGTCGCCGGTATTGTGCCCGGACTCGAACGCAATCC
>NZ_JBANAZ010000149.1:0-4915 GCF_059803455.1 Bradyrhizobium sp. UFLA05-108
GGCTCGCAGTGAAGGGAATCCGCAATCAATTGTCCCAAGTGTTCACGGGGCAGGGGCGCGAGGGTGATCTCCTGCACTATCGCGCCAGCTTCGCGGATTGATTCGAGCCTGCGCGTCAGGGGATGGGCGGAGTCCACTTCGTTGTCTCGGTAGGCGTAGATCAACATCATGTACTGCACGTCGTGCCGACTCAGAAGATCTTCGAGCAAATCGAGCGTTGCTGCGTCGAGCCACTGCAAATCGTCGAGGAACAGCGCAAGCGGATGCTCCGGCCGCGCGAATACGGCAATGAATCGCCGAAATACCAATTGGAATCGGCGTTGCGCATCCAATGGCGGTAGGACAGGAACCGGAGGCTGTTCTCCAATGATTAGCTTCAATTCCGGGACAAGATCGATGATAAGCCCCGCGTTTGGCCCCAACGCCTGGCGAAAGGCATCGCGCCAGATGCTTAGCTCTTCTTCCTCCTTGCCGAGTAGCGGGCGGACAAGGCCCCCGAAGGCCTGCGCGAGCGTGGCATACGGGATGTCGCGTTTGTATTGGTCGAACTTACCCGAGGCAAAAAGGCCGCGGGGCGGTACGAGCACCTTGTGCAGCTCATTGACGACGGAGGACTTGCCGATACCGGAATATCCGGAGACCAGAACCAACTCTGGCACACCGGTCTTGATGATGCGATCGAAGCAGGAAAGCAACGTCGCGATCTCACGATCTCGTCCGTACAGCTTTTCGGGGATCAGCAGACGGTTCGGCGTGTCCTGCAGGCCGGGCGGGAAGTCATCGATGCGGCGGCGCGCTTCCCATTCCACCAGGCAGCGTCGCAGATCGCGCTCGGCACCGCCGGCGGTCTGGTAACGATCCTCGGGAGTCTTGGCGAGCAGCTTCATAATGATCGCCGAGACGGGCGCCGGGACACTCTCTAGCCGTTCCCCTGGCGGCACTGGTTTTCTGGCAATATGGCAGTGCACCCATTCCATCGGATCAGCCGCCGTGAAGGGCAGAACGCCCGTGAGCATTTGGTACAGCGTGACGCCGAGGGCGTAGAGATCGCTGCGGGCGTCGATCGAGCGGTTCATCCGCCCGGTTTGTTCGGGTGCCATGTAGGCAAGCGTACCTGCGATGGTCTCGGGCGGCGCGGGCGCCTGCCGCTCGCGGGACAGGCGCGATGCGATGCCAAATCCAGTGAGCCGCACGTGTTCATCCGCGCAGTCCACCACAATGTTAGCTGGCTTGATGTCTTTGTGGATGAGCCCGCGTTGATGAAGCTTGCCCAGAGCAGAGGTAACAGCAATAGCAAGGCGCAAGAAGCGTCCTACCTCCATGGGCCCACCGAGCAAACGATCGAGCGGCTCCCCGCCACCCAGGTCATCGAGCACCAGTACGGTCCGACCGGCGTCGCGCATGAGGGCTAGCGGCCGCGCCGCCCATGCCCCGTCGAGTTCATCTTTCAGCTCGTATTCGTGCGTGAGCCGATCGTGTGTCGCCTGGGACCGGTGGTCCGCGGTAGGCGCAACAAGCAGCACGGCGAGCCGGCTGCCATTGTCGTCCAGTCGCCAGCCGCGACTGAACACGCGCTCGCCGTCCTCCCATAACACCTGAGAGCCGGCGTCCGAGTACGCGACGTTCAGCGACTGCTGCACCATCCGTCAAACTCCGCCGCAGGGCTTCGGCTTGAAGTCGGCTGATCAAGCTCTTCGCTCGCCACACGCGCGGCCTCTCTCCAGCCTAGAGAAATCGTACTCCATCACCCGAGAAATGCCAGCCTTCCCTTGTCTTGCCGGGTACGCGGACGCAGATCCTTATTCGTTTAGCGACGATTGCGAGCGATTTGCCCGCCCCGACCAAGGAGGTGCAGAAGCGCGAGCTGGAACTCGGCGACCAGTTGGTCTACCGCGAGCGCCAGCTTGCGCAGCTCACCGACCTTGGAATGCGCACTGGCCTCTGCAGAGGCGGTGCGTCGCAGGGCCCAGGAGTTCCAACGCAAGTAAATCGCCACTGAAGATGGCCTCGCCCCATCCATCTCGGCGTCGCTCGTCCTCGATCTGGTCGCGGGGATCGCAAAGTTCGTCCCTGTACTTCACTCGAGCCGCGCGAGGGCGCGGCGGAGAAGCTCGTCGATCTCTTGCTTGAGGGCGAGATCAACGCCGCAATGGTCAGGGACGTGCACGACATGCCCGCCCGCATCGACGGCTGCTGTTCGAGGAGCGCTACGTCCCGGTTCTCGCGCGACACACCGCCTCTCAAACCGTCCCTCGATCGGCATTGACGACCTCCGTGAGACCATCTTGCTGGAACGCGCCGACGCGTCGCCCCGAAGAGTCAGCAATC
Source organism: Bradyrhizobium sp. UFLA05-108 (assembly GCF_059803455.1). Taxonomy (NCBI): domain Bacteria; kingdom Pseudomonadati; phylum Pseudomonadota; class Alphaproteobacteria; order Hyphomicrobiales; family Nitrobacteraceae; genus Bradyrhizobium; species Bradyrhizobium sp. UFLA05-108. The sequence goes on from NZ_JBANAZ010000149.1 coordinate 2,329, forward strand.
GTATTTCGCCGAGAAGCCGCCCCAACTCGGCCACTGCGGCGGTCAAGACTTGCACCTGCAGCATATGGCCGCCGCTGGCTTCGGCGTGATACTTGTGCCCGAGCACATGCCACGCTTCCGACGCTCAAGACCATTCCGCTCGAGGGCGACCCGGTTTCGCGGAAGGTGTGGTTGCTGGCTGTGCAGCGGCGCCGCAACTCGCCGGCGCTGGATGCTTTCGTCAAGGTCGCGCGGCTTCGCGACTTGTCGGCGAAGTCCCCACCCGGGCACGCCGCACGCAACGATCCCGGAGGCGTGATCACGACATGCACGCCGGCGGGCAACCGCCTCCAGCTAATGGATCCACAGACTGACGCCTTACTGATGCCAAATCGACAAGATATCCGCCCAGATTCGCACCGAGCTGTTGACGACGTTCAGCGCCGCGGACTAGGAGTCATGCAGCCACCTCGTGGGCGGCTGCGCGATACAGGCGTGACATCGCACGCATTGAAGGTCGGAGACGTCGCGCCGGATCGACATCCGCCGCTATGATCAATAAAGCGCTCTAGCCGCCGATTTCGCTGCCTAGTGTGGGCCCGAACAGCTCCCATCTGTCGCCCTTGAACCTCCTGAGCCGCACCTGTTTGATCGGCGCGAAATCGATCGGGCTGGTGTTGATCTTGATGCCGGGCAGCAGGTTGGTGGTCCTGAAGTCCTTGAGGTTTGCAGCCTGCTTCATCACGTTCTCGCGCGTGAGGTTATCGCCGCACTGCTTGAGCACCTGAACCAGCGTCTGGGCCATATTGAAGCCTGTCATCACCAGACTATCGGCCCGATTGCCTTCGGGGAAAACGTCGGCGAGGAAGTCGTCGAAGGCCTTCATGCCGGGATCATCCTTCCACTGAGGATCGAGCGCGTCCATCAGATGGGTCACCGAAATGATGCCCTGTGCGTTTTCGAAACCGGCGGGCTTGATGGCGCCTCCGATGGAGGTGCTGATGCTGTTGAGAACGTGAAGTGGCTTCCAGCCGATCTCGGCCGCCTTCCTGATGGCTTGCGCCGTGAACTTTGGCGTGGTGATGTCGACGAATACGTCGGCATTGAGCGACTTCATCTTGACGACGTGCGAATCGATGGTCGGCTCGGCCACCTCATAGGCGTCTTCGGCAACGATCATCGACGCAGCCTTGGCGCCGAGGCCATCCTTCAGGCCTTTGAGATAATCCTTCCCGTAGTCGTCGTTCTGGTAGAGGACCGCGATCTTGGCGTTCGGCTTTTCCTTCAAAATATACCTGGCGTAGATCCGTGCCTCGTTCTGATTGTTGGGCGACCAACCTATAGTCCACGGGAAGTTCTGCGGATCATTCCATTTGGTCGCGCCGGTCTGCACGAACAGTTGTGGCACCTTTTTCGCGTTCATATATTTCTGTATGGCGGTGTTGGACGGCGTGCCAAGCGAACCGAAGATGAGAAGAACCTCGTCCCTCTCAACCAGTCTGCGCGCCTGCTCGACCGCTTTTGGTGGACTGTAACCGTCGTCATAGGAAATGAAATTGATTTTGCGGCCGTTGATGCCGCCTTCGTCGTTGATCTTGCGAAAGTAGGCGGCCTCGGTCCTGCCTGTAGTACCGTAAGCCGACGCCGGCCCGCTGTAGGGCATGATGTTGCCGATCTTGATTTCGGTGTCGGTTGCACCGGCATCGTATTTCTTCTGGGAAAGTACGCCGCCTCCGCTGGCAGCAAGCATTATAATGGCGGTCGAGAACGCCGCCAATCGTCGTGCGACGAAGGACATCTCGTTTCTCCCTATGAACCAATGAATGTGTCTATCGTTATTGGCACACTCGCGAGACCTCGCTTGGATCTCTTCTCCGAGAGTGAACACCATTCATCAGGAGTTGTCGATCTTCACGAACGCCACTCGCGTGCGCGTTCGGCGTCAGTTCGCGAATTCGTCAATGGAGCTGCCCCTAATTCTCAACGTCGCCCGCGAGCGCTCGCGCGAACAGCTTGGTCCGCTTTATCGGAGCCCCTCGCACACGCCTACGCTTTAACCGCTCGGTATCGCGGCGAACCGATTCAAAGTCCTGTTCCAGCAAATGTCAGACCCGTCGCCTTTGGGCAAGTGAATCGGCCCGGCAGATTGAAACACCTCGAGCCGCGATCTCGATGGCATCGTTTCGATAGCCGGAGGTGATTGGACGGTCGACCACCGGTGCCTATCTTCAATGCAGGACAAAAGGGGGCTCCGCAAATGCCGACCTACAGCAAAACCCCGAAGTGGTCTCGAAGTTGACCCGAGTGGTACCGCGTCACGCAGACCAATGGGGCCGAGCTCCCCTTCACCAACGAATACTGGGACAACAAGGAGCCTGGCCTCTACGTCGACGTCGTTTCCGGCGAGCCGCCGCGCGGTTTTATTCCGTGAGCTGCAGGCCGCGATGCAATCGCTGAAGGACGTGCCGGGCAATGAGAACACACCTGGCCTCTTGATCTGGGCGACCTTGTGGCGCGATCCGCCTCGAGACGTGCTGGTGCTGCGGCCGGGCGTTTCGCTTTGCCGAGATCAAACGTATCCACGGCAACGGGTTCAAGGTCGGCACCA